>JAFRQN010000066.1 GCA_017428585.1 Bacteroidota bacterium
AGTTTTGGTTTTACATAAACATTTACAATTGAAGATTGATTCATAATATTTACTGATGTACTGTCCCATTTATCACGACTCATTGTCCAAGGCTCTGTAGATCTATTTATAGTCCCAACAGGCATAGACTGATAAAGTTGAAGAAGGTCGTCATATTCTTCTGTTGCCTCTTCATAAATAAGTTCCCCTTCATCTGTTTTTAGATAGTTGCCATATAACATACTAGCATCTAACATATCAATATGAATACTTACAATTATAAATTTATCTGAGTATTGTTCTGCAAGATTATTGGCTATTCTATCCCCATCAGCACAATACGTACAAAAACCGCCTGTAAATTTTTCTAAAACTGCAGCTCGATTTTGAACTTCTGTACTTACCCATTTAGGTGTTTGTGCAGATACCGTCCCAATACATATAAATACTGCTAATATAATATATAAGAGATGTGTGTCTTTCATAAATTATGATATTAAATATAATTTAAATAAATTAATTTTCTTTTAGATTAATTATATAATAGATTAAAAATATATTATCTGCATGAGTTTGTACATGGAAAAAGTTCATAATATAATATCGTATGTGTACTAAATTTATCGAAAATGTATTCATAATCAAATTCTATAGGATATGCACCTTGACAAATTGTTTCAGTTGTTTCTTTGGTTATTTGCGAGGTAACATTACCAAAAAAATCCTGGCAGTAAGAAATAATTGTTCTACAACATACCGAATCTTCCCTGTTGCATACAACATCAAAAAAAATGTCTAAAGGGTCTGGTTGTTGATCAAATAGAACGGTAATCTTAATCTTTCCTCTACAAGTTGATTTATTATAAAAAATATATTGTGGTAAATTATTACCTATAGAGTCGCACGGAGGAAAATTAGCCATTTGTTCAGCTTCATAATTACTAATTTCAAAATATAATTGTTCTTCTAAATCCTCCAATTTTATTGCTTTTTCTAAATCAGTCCCATAATTTAGATAATTCGTTAAACTATCACAATCCGCATAATTAGGAATTGACTGTGCAAATAATAATATATTGATCTGTCTTATTGAAGGATTATTTGGACAAATTCTTACCTCATAATTTACATAAATTGGACAATTTGGAAACTGAGGTAAAATTACAACAACTGCATAATTATTCCAAGGAATAGTATTCCAATCACAACCTGAAGTATCATTTAGCTCATATAAATAGTCACAAGGTCCAGGCGGAATTGGCTCAACCGAACGATTTAAAAAACTATCATATTTACCAGAATTAAAATCTGACAAAATAGAATCTTTAACGATAGGATTAATATTTCCTATAAATATAGGATTTATATGTTGTGCCATCAATGGTAAAGATACCATGAAAGCAACTAAAATACTAAGAACGTTTTTCATCTATATTCCTATTAATATAATTAAAAATTTATTTATTTTATATTATTCACAAATATAGTGAAAAAATATCAAAATATCCAATATTTTTAATATATATAATTATTTTATATTTTTTCATTATAATAAGCAATTTAAGCTGTAAAGTATAAAATTTATTTAGAATAAAAAAAGAGCAGTTTATATGCTCTTTTTTTGAAAATAAGATTTATCTATGCTATGCACATACAAATACAGTATCATATTATATTTATATTAATCTTTACTATTTTTATTTTACAAATATAGATGCAATAAGAGGAATATATACCAAAGCAAAACAAGTACTCAACAAAACAGCAATAGCTGCTTTTCCAGGCTGGACTTTTAGTTCAGTTGCCAAAGCAACAGTATTGGCTGCCAATGGAACAACAGACATAATAATCAATACATTATAAATATATCTATTATAAATATGAAACAAGCTGCTATCCAACCAAATAACCAAAGCAATAACCAGTGGATAAATTAAAAATTTAGCAAGGAAAGTCAAAGATATAAATTTAAAATCAAAATTTTTAATTTTAGTTCCTACCAATCCCATTCCTATCAACATCATACCAAATACAACGTATGCACCTTTGAAACTATTAATAACATCTACTATATTAGAATCTAATTTAATATTAAGCATATTAAAAGCTATTCCAACAAAAAAAGCATAGACACTTGGCAATGTTATTACTTTTTTTATACTCTCCTTTTTTGAATAACTCCCTCTTGCGGTTATATAAAATCCTAAAGTATGTTCATATAAAATAACACCTAAAATTAACATTACAACTAATCCAAAAGCATCCTGTCCCAAAATTGCCACTGCTACAGGTATTCCAAAATATCCCGTATTTCCTGTCGCTGCAGCAAATGCCAATATATTTTTAGTCGAATCTTCTTTATATACCCATTTTCCAATAATGAAAAATAACAAGGACATAGAACAGCAAATAACAAAAAATAAAACAGGCAGAGATAACGTAGTAAAACTTAATGGAGTTGTAAAAGTACCATAAAAAACAATAACAGGTGCTATTATATAAATTACTACCCTGCCAATATCTTTTTTATCAACATTAAAAAATTTTGCTGCAATGTATCCAATAACTATAGTAATATATAATGGTATTATTTTCCTAAGAATTATATAAAACAAATCCATTTTATTCAACAAACATCAATAGTATTATGTTATAAACTATGCACTATATATTATAATTAATAATTGCACTCACCTTTTTTTAAAACATCGTGAGCAATTACTATTTTTTGAATTTCAGAAGTTCCTTCAAAAATTCTATTAATTCTTGCATCGCGATAAAATCTTTCTATAGGATATTCTTTAGAATATCCAGCACCACCAAAAATCTGCATAGCATAATCGGCACATTTATCCAATAGTTCTGAAGCTGCCAATTTTACCATAGCAGAATGCCTTGCCGTCATTTTTCCTTGATCGTATAATGCTGCAGTTCTATATACAACAGATTCAACTTGATATATACCTGTTTCCATCTCAGCCAGCATAAATTGTACAGCTTGAAAATTAGATATAGGTTCATTAAATTGTTTTCTCTCTTTTGCATATCCTACAGACAATTTTAATAATTCTTTTGAAGCTCCCAGACAAGCTGCCCCTAATCCTAATCGACCAGCATCTAATGCCTTCATAGCAATCAAAAAACCGCGGCCTTCAACACCTATTAAATTATCTTTAGGAATACGTACATTATTGAAACTTAAAGCAGCTGTTTGGCTTCCTCTAATTCCCATCTTCTTTTCAGGAGCACCAACAGCAAAACCATCAGTTCCTTTTTCTACTATAAAAGCAGAAACACCTCTTTTTGTTCGAGCAAAAACAACAAAAATATCAGCGAAAGGAGCATTAGATATCCATTGTTTAGAACCATTTAGTACCCATTCATTTTTCTCTTCATCAAGAACAGCTTTCGTCATTACATTAAAAGAATCCGAACCAGCTTGAGCTTCTGTTAAAGCAAAAGCACCTATCTTTTCCCCAGAAGCCAGTAGAGTCAAATACTTTTTCTTTTGTCCTTCTGAACCAAATAAAAATATAGAGTTGCTTGCAATGGATACATGGGCACCAATAAAAGTTGAAGTAGAAAGACATACTCTTGCTATTTCTTCCACAGCAATACAATATCCACATTCTCCAAAACCACAGCCATTATATTCAACAGGAAAAGGTGCTCCCAATATTCCCAATTCACCAATTTTTTTTATTATATCTTCAGGAATTTTTGCATTCTCGTCTATTTGAGCAGCAATAGGTTTCAATTCATTTTGAGCAAAATCGCGAATAGTATCACGTAATAATTCTTGTTCCTCTGTTATTTTTAATTCCAGCATATTTTTTTTATTAATAATATAACAAACTATTACAAATATAATAAAAATATAATAAAATACAGTATCCATAAAATGGATACTGTATAAGTTTTGGAGTCGTTACCAAAAGGTAACGATGTTTTATGAAGTTTAATTCATTAAAATTATTTTAATTATTATTCACAAATATAATTCTATTTTAAGCCTTGTTCTAAATCAGCAATCAATTCATCTACATTTTCTATACCTACAGAAAGTCTAACAAGACCATCAGTTATAGAAGCAGCTGCACGAGCTTCAGGTCCCATTAAAGCATGAGTCATAGAAGCAGGATGTTGAATAAGACTTTCAATACCACCAAGAGAAACAGCAAGTTGAATAATTTTAACGCTGTTCATTAATTTTTTACCAGCTTCCATACCGCCTTTTAATTCAAAAGTTATCATAGAACCTGGACCACGCATTTGCTTTTTAGCAAGTTCATATTGTGGATGAGATTTTAAGCCTGGATAAACAACTCTTTTAACAGCAGGATGGTTTTCAAGAAATTCTGCAACTTTTTGAGCACTCTTTTGTTGATGTTCTACACGCAATTTAAGAGTTTTTAAACCTCTGTGTACTAAGAAAGAGTTAAAAGGATCAATAGTACCACCGAAATGATTCATAGTAGTACGACATTTAACATAATCTTCCTCATTTTTAACAACAATAATACCAGCTACAACATCAGCATGACCATTCAAATATTTAGTCATACTATGAATAACAAAATCAGCACCAAAATCAAAAGGACTTTGTAAAATAGGACTTGCAAAAGTATTATCTACAACAAGTTTTGCATTTATAGATTTTGCTATTTTAGAAATTTCTGCTATATCAGAAATAACCATAGTAGGATTGCCTGGTGTTTCAACATAAATTAAAGTTGTATTAGGTCTAATAGCTTTTTTAATTGCATCTAAATCATCAGTATCTACAAAAGATGTTTCAATGTTAAAATTAGGCATTATATTTTGCAATAATGTTGCAGTACAACCATATACTGCTTTAGTTGCAATAATATGTTCACCTGATTTAACAATAGAACCAATGATAGTATGAACCGCAGCCATACCTGTTCCACAACCAATAGCTTTATAACCACCTTTTTCAAGAGTAGCTACAGCATCCTCCATTGCCTCAACAGTAGGATTGCCTAATCTTGTATAAATATATCCTTGTTCTTCACCTTTAAAAAGTCTTCCACCATGATCAGCATTTTGGAATTTAAAAGTAGAAGTTTGATAAATAGGAGTAACAACTGCACCATATTTATCCTCTTTTGTACCTGCATGAACACATTGTGTATCCATACTGCAATTTCTAATATCTTTCATTACTATTTAAGAATTTTATTTATTAATAAAAATGTGTATCTATAGTGTATAATTGTTAATTAATTTTATCAGTATAAATAAAAACAAGCCACTAAAGACTTGTTTTTATTTATTTGAATAATTATCTTTCAGATAGATATTTATAATAATTATATCTTGAAACAACAAAATCTTGCTGTTCTTCAAATAATCTTTTTGCTAATTCAGGATTATTCTTCTCTAATTGCAAGAATCTATTTTCTGTACGCAAGAAATCTACTACAGGAATCTTAGGCTCTTTGCTATCTAAAATTAGAGGATTTTTTGCCTGTTTTGCCAAATCTGGATTATAACGATATAATAACCATTGACCACTGTCAACAGCAGCTTTCTGATGACTTAAAGGATGAGACATGTCTATGCCATGAGATATACAATGAGCATAACATATAATCAAAGATGGACCATCGTATGCTTCAGCTTCTAAAATAGCTTTTAGTGCATGATCATCTTTAGCACCTAAAGATATAGATGCAACATATACATAACCGTATGACATTGCTATTAATCCAAGATCTTTCTTTCTCATATCCTTTCCGCTTGCAGCAAATTTTGCTACTGCACTCAAAGGTGTAGATTTAGATTTTTGACCACCAGTATTAGAATATACTTCTGTATCAAGCACTAAAATATTTACATTTTTCCCTGATGCTATTACATGATCAAGTCCACCATAACCAATATCGTATGCCCAGCCATCACCACCAATAATCCATACTGATTTTTTAACTAAATAATCAGCTAAAGTTAGTAAATTCTTTGTTTCTTCTTTACGTGAAGTTGTTGCTAAATTTTGATTTAATATATCTTTCAGAACTTCAATACGTCTGCGTTGTTCATTTATTCCAGCCTCTGTAGTTTGGTCGACATTCAAAATAGCTTCAGTTAAATTTTCACTAATTTCAGGAGCTAAACCTTTTAACAATTCAACTGCCATTTTATTTTGTTTATCCACAGCCAATCTCATTCCAAGTCCAAATTCAGCATTATCTTCAAACAAGGAATTAGCCCAAGCTGGTCCGCGATTATCGCTATTTTTACACCATGGTGTTGTTGGAAGATTGCCACCATAGATAGAAGAACAACCAGTTGCATTTGCTACAATAGCTCTATCTCCAAATAATTGAGAAACCATTTTTATATATGGAGTTTCACCACAACCAGCACATGCTCCAGAGAATTCAAATAATGGTCTCATTAATTCCATTTGTTTTATAGCATTTGGTTTTAATGTATTTCTATCAGGATCTGGAAGTTCTAAGAAGAAATCCCAGTTTTTAGCTTCTTGCTTTCTTACAGGAGCTTGAGGCACCATCTTAAGTACTTCTTTCTTAGAAGGACAAGCCTCGATACATACGCCGCAACCAGTACAATCTTCAGGTGCAATTTGAAGAGCAAATTTCTTGCCCACAAAATCTTTATCTTTTGCATCAACATATTTGAAAGATTTTGGAGCATCTTTTATTAATTCTGCATCAAATACTTTACCTCTTATTGCAGCATGAGGACATACAGCAACACACTTCAAGCATTGAATACAATTTTCTGATTCCCATGAAGGTATTTCCAAAGCTATGCTTCGTTTTTCATATTGAGAAGTAGCTGTTGGGAATGTACCATCAACAGGGAAAGCACTAACAGGAAGTGCTTCACCTTTGGATGCAATAATTTCGCCTAAAACTTCCTTAACAAATTTAGGAGATTTAGGAGATACAGGATCAACTATTTCAAAATTGCTTGTTATTTCATTTGGATATTTAACTTCATATAAATTAACTAATGTATTATCAACTGCCTTAAGATTCTGTTGTACAACTTTATCGCCTTTACGGGAATAAGTTTTAACAATAGATTTCTTTATAGCTTCAATAGCAGCATTACGTTCCAATACACCAGAAATAGCAAAGAAACAAACCTGCATTACAGTATTTATTCTTCTGCCCATACCACTTTCTTCTGCAACTTTTTGAGCATCAATAGTAAATACCTTTATCTTTTTATCAATAATTTGTTTCTGTTGAGATTTTGGAAGAGTATTCCAAACTTCATCTTTATTAACAGGAGAATTAATTAAAAATACACCACCAGGAACGAGATCTTTAACAAGATCATATTTTTCCAAAAATACTGTTTGATGACATGCAACAAAATTAGAATGAGTTACTGCATAAGGAGAACGTAATGGTTTGGAGCCGAAACGCAAATGAGAAACAGTAGTACCACCAGCTTTTTTAGAATCATAAACAAAATATCCTTGAGCATAATAATCAGTAGAATCACCAATTATTTTAATAGAATTTTTATTTGCACCTACTGTACCATCAGATCCCAATCCATAGAACATTGCACGAGTAACATCATCACCTTCTATATTAAAATCTGCATTATAATTTAAACTTAAATTAGTAACATCATCTATAATACCAACCACAAAATGATTCTTTGAATTTTCATATTTTGCGTTATCATATACAGCTTTTGCCATACCAGGAGTAAAATCTTTTGATGATAAACCATAACGTCCACCAACAACTTTTGGCATAGTCATCAAAACACCATATTTTCCTACACCTTCATGCAAAGCAGTAACTACATCACCATATAAAGGTTCACCTGTTGCACCACTTTCTTTTGTTCTATCAAGTACAGTTATAGTTTTTACAGTACTTGGTAATGCTTCCATAAAACGTTTTACATCAAATGGTCTATATACACGTACTTTAACAACTCCTAATTTTTCACCTTGTTTGTTTAAGTAATTTGCAGTATCTGCAAGTGTTTCACAACTTGATCCCATAGCAACTACTACATGTTCTGCATCTTCAGCACCTTCATATTGGAATATCTTATATTGACGACCTGTAAAAGATGCTAATTTATCCATTTGTTTTTGAATAATATCAGTACAAGATTGATAAAATTTATTAGCTGCTTCTCTATTTTGGAAATAAACATCAGGATTTTGAGCAGTTCCACGAATAACAGGAGACTCAGGATTCAAAGAGCGTTTTCTATGAGCAAAAACAAGTTCGTCATCAATCATTGCTCTTATAACGTCTTCGCTTATAAGTTCTATTTTGCTTACTTCATGAGAAGTTCTAAAACCATCAAACCAATGAAGGAAAGGAACTCTAGATTCTAAAGTTGAAGCCTGTGCAATAAGTGCCATATCCATAACTTCTTGAACAGTGTTTGCTCCTAAGAAAGCAAAACCTGTTTGTCTGGCAGCCATTATATCACTATGATCCCCAAAAATAGAAAGTGCATGAGTAGCTAAACTTCTTGCTGTAACATTAAAAACAGTAGGTGTCAATTCACCTGCTATTTTATACATATTTGGAATTTTTAATAACAATCCTTGTGAAGCAGTAAAAGTTGTTGTTAAAGCACCTGCTTGTAATGAACCATGTAAAGCGCCAGCTGCACCAGCTTCACTTTGCATTTCCATTATATCAGGAATATTACCCCATATATTCTTTACACCTTTAGCTGTCCATTCATCAGCAAACTCAGCCATAGGTGAAGAAGGAGTTATAGGATATATACAACAAACTTCATTGACACGATACATAATATATGCCGCAGCTTCATTTCCATCAATTGTGGCAAATTTTTTCTCAGTCATTTCGTTAAACCTTTTTCTTTATTGTAAATAAAATTAAATATCTTTTTTATTAATTTATCTTTATTTTGAATATCTCTATTCTTTTTTATATAGACTACCCAAAATAAAAATAACTCTATCTAAAATACAAATATACTATTTAATTATATAAATTTCAAATACTTTTATAGTATTATTTATTTTGTTTATAAGTATATTTTAGTTAAATAATTTTATAGTTTTATATCTTATTTCATTACTCTTTGTTTTGGTAGATAATGATAACTCAATATCATCATCTAATTCCTCTCGTGTTATAGAAAAATCAACAGTATCTTTAGCAGCAAATTGTATATTAATATTGTTTTTTGAAATAACATTTAATGTATAATTATAATATCTTATAGTTAATTCATTTATTTTTATCTCAATTAAATCATCCTTTTGCAGCTTATTTACTAATTCTAATCTAAAATAGTATGCATTCTTATCATAACCAAACCTAATTAAGGATACAAGTTCACCAATTTGATGCATAGTCGACATCCCCATATTACATGAATAAACACCTGCTTTGCTCCAATTTTCTTTATCATTAATATCACCACTTATTTTAGGCGATATCATTTCCTGGGGTTCAACAATATCTTTTGACAAGTCAATACCAATAGGTTTTAATACATCTTGCGGAATATCTATATTTAACATTTTATATATTTCAGCAATCCTCCATCTAAAAATTTCATCAAATGTTTGCTTATGTTCTGCATTATGCTCAGGACCATACCACCAAAACCAATCCGATCCCTCTGCAATATAGATTTCACCCATTATAATTTTCAATATATCAGAATTTAATTGAGGCTTAAGCTCTTCTATTTTTGCTCTTAGTTTAGAAAGCATATTCCAAGCTGCTAAATCATCTTTATCTCCTATCCATATACTAAAATTTGAATTAATCCATGAACCTGCACATATATTATTTAATTCTGGAATATAATTAGTAGTTTTTAAATTCAATTGTTCTGAAAACAATACCGTTTCTATCTCTTCTGTTGTACTAAGCATTTTGAAAAATTCATTCAAAAAATCATATCCATTATTAGGATAAAATTCCCAACAATTTTCACCATCCAAAATAATAGATACAACGGCAGAATCTAAAGCATCTTCTCCATGATTATTAATAATCTTGCTGCGTATATCAAATAAATTTTCTCTAAAATTGCATGCAGCATCAAATGGATTCCAAGTTGAATAAGTAAAACCTATTTTATCTGATAACTGATGATCTCTAAAAAACAAAGTTATATTGCCATTCTTAGTCTTATACTTATAAGGGAAATACTTATAAGTATCCTTATAATCAATATTTAAATTAGATAAGGAATTAAACAAAACATCTTCATCTGTAGCTGTCCATTTTATTCCAGACGATGCTAATAAATCAAGTGTTTTATTAGAAATAGAACCTTCTGACGGCCACATTCCTTTTGGTCGATTATTAAATATTTTTTCATAATAATTTATTCCCAGCTCTACCTGATCTTTAGCATCTTCATAATATTTATAAATAGGATTTGGCAGTATTGCTGACGGCATACTCTCTAAAGTAGATTCAGAATCTATCAACAACGGCAAAATAGGATGATACATAGGTGAACAACTTATATCTATTTGAGATAATTGTTTCAAATTACTCATTATAGGAACTATTTTTGATAATATTTTTCTATGTATATCCAATAATAAGACTTTCTCTACCTCTGTATAATTCTGTCCCTTTTTTATTAATCTATCAACAAAAGGATCTGTTTTGGAAATAGATCCAATCCAAGCTAAATTATATAATACCTGAAGATCCAACCAATCATGTTCTGTAAAAGAATTTATAGCTTCTTCTTTATTACTGCCTTTCAAAAACAATTCTCTATATCGTTGAAAAGGTGATAACAAATTATCATAATTTAATACAAAAAAATTATTTAAAATTTCATGTTTATCTTCATTATTTAATTCAGATGCAGGAATTAAAGTAAGTCTTTGAATTTTATCAAAAACACTATTATTTATATAATTTTCTATCTGCATCATCAAAGCTGGTACTAAATTAAAGGTTTGTCTTACATTAGGATATTTACATAATAATGCTGGTAAGTCATAATAATCTTTTACACCATGGAAGCGAACCCAAGGCAATATAAATTCATTCTTATATTTATAATAAGGCTGATGTTGATGCCATAAAATTGCAGTTTTTAATTTTTTCATTACTAAGTATATTTTTACTATTACAAAATTTACAAAAATATAAAATAATAATTTGATTTTAATAAAAAATAAAAATGGCAAATGCATTCTAAGAAAACATATTTGATTTTTCTTATGTATTTTAGAGTTTTTTTTGTATTTTTGATGTTTATTATATTTTAAATAATATAAAATATTTTAATAATATTGAAATATAAATGAGTAAAAATAAAAAAGAAGAATTTATAGAATTAACAGTAGAAAGCATTGGATTTGAAGGAATATCTATAGCTAAAAAAGAAGGCAAAACTTATTTTGTTCGTAACGGTCTTCCTGGCGATGTTGTTATAGTACAACTCTTAAAAAAACATAGGAGATATACAGAAACACGAATTAAAGAATTTATAAAATTATCAGAACTCAGAACAGAACCATTCTGTAAATATTTTGGTATTTGCGGAGGATGTTCTTGGCAAAATCTAAAATATGAAGAACAATTAAAATGGAAGAAACTTCACGTTATAGATGCTTATCAAAGACTTGGTAAAATAGAAGGCAATTTTTATAACAATACTCTTTCTGCCAACCAACAAAAACATTATAGAAATAAAATGGATTTCTCATTTTCTTCAAGTCGTTGGCTGACATTAGATGAAATAAATTCCAATGAAATATTAGACAAAAATTTTGCTTTAGGACTTCACGTTCCAGGCTGTTACGATAAAACTCTTGACATAGATTTCTGCGGATTGCAAAATCCAGTATGGAATGATATACTTAATATATTTAGATCAAAAGCGAAAGAATTAAACATAAGCGCTTATAACACGAACACTTACAATGGTTTTCTTAAAGGATTATGTCTTAGATATTCCTTGAAAGATAATGAAACAATGTCTATCTTAATTACCAATACTCCAAAAGAAGATAAAGATATTATATTTTTAGACTGGTACAAAGATGAATTAAAAAAACAAATTCCTCAGATTGTTTCTATTGTACATGCCGTAAATACTCATAATAACGTAAATGTAGGAGAAATATCTTTTATTAATGGAAAGAAGTTTATAACTGAAAATATATTAGGAATTGATTATCAAATATCTCCTTTTTCATTTTTTCAAACTAATTCTTATCAATTAAATAATTTTATAAAATTAATAATAGATTCAGCTAATGTTAATAAGAATGATATAGTATGGGATTTATATTGTGGTACAGGTACAATAAGTCTGCCAATTTCAAAGCATTGTAAAGAAGTTTATGGAATAGAATTAGTAGAATCGGCAATAAACGACGCTAAAAAGAATTCACAGCTGAATAATTTAAATAATACATTTTTCTATACAGCCGACCTACATAACAAACAAATTCCAGAACTATTAAATAAATTAAAAAAGCCAGATGTGATAATACTTGATCCTCCCCGCAGTGGTATACACCCACGTCTATTAGAGCATTTATTGGAAATATCACCCAAACGTATTATTTACGTAAGCTGCAACCCAACAACTCAAGCAAGAGATTTAACAATATTAAAAGAAAAATATAATATATTGGAAGTTTCTCCTGTTGATATGTTTCCTCATACATATCACATAGAAACAATTACAAAATTAGAAAAAAAATAATATAATTATAAATAAAACAATGAAATTCTTAGATATATTACAACAATATAAATGGCAGGAAGTAGAAGCTAAAATACTTAAATCAACGCGAGAAGATGTAGAAAGAACACTTAATAGTTCTACATTAAGTATTACAGATTTTATGCATTTAGTTTCACCTGCAGCAGAACCATATTTAGAAATTATGGCTCAAAAAAGCCGTGAATTAACACAACGCAGATTTGGAAAAACTATACAATTATATATTCCTCTTTATTTATCAAATATATGTACTAATCATTGTATTTATTGTGGTTTCAATGCAGAAAATAAAATACATAGAGTTGTATTAAATGATGAACAAATTTTAAAAGAAGTTCAAGCCATAAAAGCAATGGGATATGAACATATTCTTTTACTTACAGGTGAAGCTGACAAAGTTGCAGGAGTTAATTATTTATTGAACAGCATAAAATTAGTAAAACCTTATTTTTCTCTAATATCAGCAGAAATTCAACCACTAAAAACAGATGAATATAAACAATTAATAGGAGAGGGATTAAATTCTGTATATGTTTACCAAGAAACATATAATCAAGATAGATATCCAATATATCATCCACGCGGCAATAAAAGTAATTTTGAATATCGTTTGGAAACCCCAGAACGTCTTGGAGAAGCAAATATATATAAAACAGGATTAGGAGCGTTGCTTGGTTTAGAAAACTGGCGAGTAGAAGCTTTCTTTATGGCATTGCACTTACAATATTTACAAAAGCATTATTGGCGAACAAAATACTCTCTATCATTTCCAAGACTACGTCCTCATGTGGGTGAATTTCAACCAAATTACGTAGTAACAGAACGTAACTTAGCACAGCTTATATGGGCTTTTAGATTGTTTGATGAAGAGGTTGAAATATCTCTATCCACACGAGAAAGCCAAAAATTTAGAGATAATATGATGACACTTGGAGTTACATCTATGAGTGCTGGTTCTCGAACAGATCCTGGAGGTTATTCAACAGAAAAAAATGAATTAGAACAATTTGCTATAAATGATAATAGAACAGCCAAAGAGCTTGAACAACAAATAAAGTCTTTTGGTTATGAAGCAGTATGGAAAGATTGGGACAAATCACTGCAATAAATTAAACAACAATTTTTATTATATATGTTAGTAAAAGCAGAAGAATTAAATGAATTAGCAAAAATAGATGGTGGAAAGTTTAAAGTAGAAAATATAGAAGATGCTTTTGAATTTTGCAAAAAAATATCATGTGGTCATTACGAGAATTTTCCCGTTGGATCCATTTTAATTCCTACTGCAATACAAAAACATTTTTTTTCTATTTATTCCTTTGCACGTATAGCAGATGATATAGGTGATGAATTAACAAAAATACAAACTTCTGTTTTTGCTTTGTCCTGTTTAGAAAAATATAATAATTGTTTAGAAATAATATATTCTAAAGATTTTGAAGTTAAAAATGTAAGCAATCCTATTTTCTTGGCATTACATTCAACAATAAAAGAATTTAATATTCCAATAAATCCTTTTAAAAGATTATTGGCTGCCTTTCAAAGAGATATTCTATTTCAAGAATTTGAAGATTTTAGCTCCATTCTCGAATATTGCAGTAATTCTGCTAACCCTATCGGTGAATTACTACTTTATATTTATAATGAGATAAATAACATAAATTTATCTTTGTCGGATAAAATATGTTCAGGCTTACAACTAATAAATTTTTGGCAGGATATTTCAATAGATGCTTCTCGCGGCAGATCATATATACCAATACAATTAAAAGACATATCTTCAAAAGAAATTTTATTAGAAAATTTATATTCATTTACTAAAAATTTAATGTATGATGGGAAATCATTAGTTAAAAATATAAAGAATTTAAGATTTAAAATAGAACTTGCATTTATAATTTCCAGTGGAAATAGAATGCTAAAAAAAATAGAACAAATAGGAACTGATATCTTCTCTAAACGACCAGAATTACAAAAATTAGATCTATTTCCTATTGTTTTTAACGCATTCAAAATACTTATTATTAATTAGGAAAAATATTCATTTTTTTATATTTTTGCTTTATATTTATATATTAAATAAATATTGTATTAAAACTATTTTGTTGATAAAATGAAGAAATATCGTTGGATAGCTTATACATTGTTAATAATTACGGTATTGTTGATTATATACGTTTTTATATCTGGCATATATAATCGTTCAGTAACAAACAAATCACATACAATCACTACTAACTTAATAAACGATAATTTTAATGTTTATAAAAATTCACAAGGAATAATCCACATTGTATCAAACAATGATGATGATATGTTTTTTGGATTAGGTTATATACATGCCCAACAACACCTTTGGTCTATGTGCCTAAATAAATACATAATTCAAGGACGACTTTCAGAATTATATGGTAAAGATTACTTACAATTAGATCAATATATGCGTATATTATCTATAAATGAGACAGCAAAAAATTTATTTGATAATACAGATAGCTACACTAAGAATATTTTACAAAAATATACAGATGGCATAAATACATATATAGAACATCAGAAAGGTAAATATTCTATTGAATTTAATTCCTTAGATATTATTCCTGAAAAATGGAATCCTGAAGATTGCTTCGCAATACAAAGATACTGGTCTTTTTTATTAAGTAGTGGATTTACAACAGATATAGCTTTATCTGAAATAGGATTAAAAATAGGATTTGAAAAAACAAAAGACCTAATTCCTAATTATAATTCTAAAGGACTATTTGTCATAGATTATACATCTTCTTCAAATGAATCAATATTAGATGAAATACGAAGAAACATAGAAGAAGAACAAATAAAAAACAAAGACTCAAAAATTAAATTATCAAATGCACTACAAGAAATAAATAATATAAATAAACTATTAAACAAAGTAAGCTCAAATTTGGGTAGCAATATATGGGTTATAAACAAGCCTAAAAATACAAGAATTAAGACAAATGCTATTCTTGCTAAT
>JAFRQN010000067.1 GCA_017428585.1 Bacteroidota bacterium
CAATCAAAAAGTTAATTACTAAAAATTTGAAATTTATATTAATTAAATAATAATAAAATGCTGTATTTTTCTAAGTTAAGTTTTAAATTATTTTATTTTATACTTCTGATATTCTTTTATTTTGGATTAACAGCAAACTTGTATGCTGAATCCAAGAATGAAACTATAATTGTCAAATTAAACAACAGCAAAAAAAATCAAAATTTAATACTTAGCGAAAATCTAAAACCTGCAGTATTACTTCCTAAAACATTAAAGAAATCAAATTTACTACTTAATTCTGATTTGGACGAATTGCTGGCAGAATTATCCAGCTATTATTATTTAGAAGTTCCTGTTGGTACATCAATTAATAAAATTCATGAATTAGAATCACAAGGAATCACAGCATATAAAAGTATAAAATATAAAATCGAACAAGACAATAAAAAAATAAATGATCCTTTGTATAAATCTCAATGGTCATTACCTATTATTCAAATTGAAAATGCGTGGAAAAAGGCAACTGGGAAAAATGTTGTTGTCGGTGTTATAGATACAGGAATAGATCCAGATCATGAAGATTTAGTAAATCAATTATGGATAAATCCTCTTGAAGATATTAATGGGAATGGAAAATTTGACAATTGGTCATCATTGGAAGAACACGACGGTGTATATGGTGATATTGATGGAATTGATAATGATGGCAACGGTTTTGTTGATGATATTATTGGTTTTGATTTTGTGGATAAAACTATTATGTTTATTGGAGATGCTAAAAATCCTGACTATTATCCTTTTGATGAAAACAGACATGGCACAGCTGTTGCATCAGTTATTGCAGCAGAACATAATAACAATAAAGGAATAACTGGTATTGCTTTTGATTCTAAAATAATGACGTTAAGAGCTTTTGACGTTTCAGGCAATGCAGAATGCAAAGATATAGCAAATGCTATAATATATGCTGCGGTTAATGGTGTTGATGTAATAAATATGAGTTTTGGAGAATATATGTCTTCCCCGCTTATGCATACTGCAATAAAATTTGCTGATGCTTTAGGGTGTATATTAATTGCATCTTCTGGGAATGAAGGAATATCTAAGCCTCATTATCCTTCTGATTATGATGAAGTAATTTCTGTCGGCGGATGCAATGAAGAGCTTCAACAAATTTATAATTATGGAAATCATTTGGATATTACAGCACCTGCAAGAAATATATATTCAGCGACACCAAGTAATAATTACAATAAATTAAATGGAACTTCTTTCGCCGCTCCAATTGCTTCAAGCGTTGCTGCTCTTCTAAAAGAAAAAAACAAAGAATTGACTACAAAAGATATAAGAAATATATTTCAATATTCTGCTTCGAAAATAAATTCTAATTGGACGCCTGAATATGGAGCTGGAATAATTAACGCCTACCAAGCATTAAAAGATCCAGAAATTTCAGATATTTCAATTACTTATCCTGAAAATAATTCAGTTATTAATATTTCTAAAATAGATACTGTAAATATAGTTGGAAGCGTATTTACGCCTTTATTTAATTCATATATAATTAGAATAAAGAAAGAGAATTTCAAAAATTACTTTTATAACGAAAAAGAAGAATGGGATACATTAGTTTCAGCACAAAATGACGCCAAAATTAATACAGTAATTGGCAGGTTTTACACTAAGAATTTCAATGATTCTTTAGAAACATATACATTGAGCCTGCTTGTCAACTTAAAGAATGGCAGTACATTAGAAACAAGAAATAATATTAAGTTCTGTTCTGATAATTATGGCTTAAAAATTAATAAATTGTCTATTTTGCAGCCTTTTTTTTATGAAAAGCGTGTTCCTGTAATAAATATCCAAACCAATGCACTATGCAATGCTTATATATATTATAAGAAAAAAACAGATTCTTTATATAATATAAATGCTTCAAATACATATTTTACAAATAATCATACTGTAATGTTGAAAGATATTCCTGCAAATACAGATTATGATGGGTATGTTCTTGCGATTCTTCCTAATGCTGATACTGTAAAACAAGAATTTGAATTTAATATTTCTGATGATTATTTTGAAGAATACAGTTTTTATAAAAAGGAATATGAACTGCCTCGTGCTTATCTATATGATAAATCAATAAATATTGATAACAATAATTGTATTTCTTTGAATTTGCTGTCTTCTGCTTTAGATATTAATATGCCGATGATATATAGATTCGATTCAAAAAAGAAAGAATTTATTTGTATTGACAGTACCAACAAAAGAGAAATTACTGTTGCAAGCGGAGATTCAAACGGCGATGGCAAGATAGAAATTTTGGCTGGATCAAATGGACAATATAAATTATTCCAAAAAGAAGAGAATCAATCAATTTACAATAAAGTATTATTTTCTCAGCCAAATATAGAAGAAATGGTTTGGGGCGAAGGAATGCTTGATATTAACGGCGATGGAAAAGAAGAACTGATATTTGTTGATAATAGTTATTATTTTTATATTTATTCATTTGAAAATAATGAATATATACTCAAAGCTAAGAAAGATATTAATGAATTTATGAATCAGTTTGTTCCTGATTCTTTAGCAAATTCATTTAAAATTAAAACAGGCATTGCTATTGGTGATTTTGATAATGATGGAAATGCAGATATAGCCTTAACTTCTTATAATAACGATTATTTACTCATAATAGAAATTGACAAATACTTTAATTCAAGATTAAAAGATTATATTGAACTTGAAAATTATTATCATATTCCTAATTCTCATTTTATTACATCTGGTGATTTTAATAATGACGGGAAGCTTGATATTCTATATATGTATTATGGTAAATGTGATAATGGAGACAATACATTAGGAGAAACTGAAGTATGGACATATAGCTTGTTTAAATATGATAATAATAACAAATTCATAAAAGCTGCTGAAGATGATATATACGGCGTAAGAATATCCGACATAGAAAAAGGAATTTATTTTAGAAATGGATTATCAGCTGGAAATTTAGACAATAAAGCAGGTGATGAAGCTGTAATATGTGCTTTCCCTAATTTATATGTATTGACATGGAACGAAGAAAAACAAAAATTTATTCCTTTATGGAGCTATCCTAACAGCTTGACAAATAAAGCTATAATTGGCGATTTTGACAATAACGGCATTAATGAAATAGCTTTTACTTCTTTTGCATCAACTTGTTTTTATGAGTTTAATGAAAATCATAAAACAGGCACAGAAATTTCTAATTTTGACGGCTGGAGCTTGTCAAATACTTCGGCATATTTTACTTGGCAGACCGTAGATACTTCCTTAAAATCTGAATATGAATTATGGTTGATTGAAACTGAAAATCTATTATTAGAAGATGCCTATTTTACAGTATATAAAACAAATAATAAATCTATTAAGATAGATAATTTACAGCCGAATACAAAATATACGGCATACGTTAAAGTATCACAGCCAGATGATTATTTTTCATTACCGAAAGAAATATATTTAAATGATATTGCTGCACCTATTGCAGCATCATATAAAAATCAAAATAAATTAATAGAGGTAAAATTTAATGGTTTATTGCCAATAGAGACTAACAACATTAATTTTAGAATATATAAAGAAGGAAATGAAAAAGAATTAGTTCCATATTCTATTTGCAATTCTATTTCTGATTCCGTTGCTGCAGTTGATTTATTAAATAAATTAGATAATGGTATATATAATATATATATATCCAAAATTAGAGACTTTTATGGAAATTATACAAAAGATTCTACCCTATCATTTATTGTAAATGAGCTCGAAAATAAAGAATTATTTTTAACAAGGCTTGAATTTATAAAACCTAATATTATTATATTAGAATTTTCAGAGGCAGTAGATTCATACAGCTCAACCAGCATAGATAATTATACATTAAAACCATACTGCAGTTTTGAGAATATTGAACAAATAGAATCAAATAAGGTTAAAATCTTTTTGCATGAACATTCTTTATATGGATTAGGCAAAGATTATTTAATAACTGCATCAAGAAATATATCTTCAAAATCAGGACTTTTTATGACTGAAGGCGTTGGAAATACATTGGGATTTTCAATTTATGAAGATAATTTAGACAAAATTAAAGTCTATCCAAGTCCAATCAGCTTAAATAAGCATGATGAGGCATATATTGGTCATTTAACTCAGACTGCCAAAATAGAAATAATGACATTAGATGGAAAGATATTGAGAACTTTGGAAGAACTTGATGGCAACGGCGGTATAAATTGGGATTTGCGTGATATTTATGGAAATATATTAGGTATAGGTGTATATATAATAAAAGCAACAGACATGACAAACAATAAAGAAAAATATACAAAATTTACAATCATAAAATAGTATAATCAGTAAATAATATATTATGAATTTTATAGTAACAATTGGTGATGCTAATGGTATTTCTCTTGAAGTATTTATAAAGGCTGTTAAAGAAAATATTAATTCGAATACAATTCAAGAAAATAATTTTACATTAATTGGTAATATTGATGTTATAAAGCAATATATATCTAAAATAAATATAGAATGCCTTTTATCAGATAATAAAATTATTATATCAGACAAAAGTATTAATATTATTGATGTAGGATATGGTTATAATGTAAATTTTGGCGAATGTTCAAAAGAGGCAGGACTTTTATCAATAAAAGCTGTGGAACAAGCTGCAAAATTGACTTTATCAAAAGAATATGATGCAATGATTACACTGCCTGTCAATAAAGAAGCTATAAGCAAAACTTATCCAGATTTTAAAGGACATACAAATTTTATTGCTGATATCTGTGGAGAGAAAAATCCTATAATGATATTGTTTAATGAAAATTTGAGGGTTGCACTGGCTACTGTTCATATACCTATATACTCTGTATCAAGACGTATTACTAAGAAAAGATTATGCAGTTTATCGAAATCATTTAATAAGGTTTTAATAAAAGACTTTGGTGTTGTAAATCCTAAAATAGCAATGCTTGGATTAAATCCGCATGCTGGTGAAAATGGAGTTATAGGAAAAGAAGAAAAACAAATAATTAATCCTGCAATAGAAATATCAAAGAAAAAAGGAATCGATATTTATGGTGCTTTCGCTTCAGATGGATTCTTTGCTCAAAAAGATTATAAAAATTTTGATGGTGTAATTGCAATGTATCATGATCAAGGATTAATACCTTTAAAACTTATTTCAAATGGTAATGGAGTAAACTTTACTGCAAATCTGCCTATTGTAAGGACATCGCCAGATCATGGAACTGGTTTTGATTTAGCTGGTAAAAATACTGCTTCTGCCCAAAGCACATTTAATTCAATCGAGGCTGCTGTTTCAATAGTAAATAGTAGAAATAACAATAACAAAATTATATAATTCTAAAATAATATAA
>JAFRQN010000068.1 GCA_017428585.1 Bacteroidota bacterium
AAGAATTTAATAATATTGCGAAAAATATCAATGGATACACAGAAGACATAACAATTAGTTTTTTGGATTTATACGAGAAGGTTAAACGCAATGCGCCTGATATCCGTCCTCCATCTTTTGAAGAACAAAAGCAGATAGTAAAAGCATTTGTCAAAATCGGCAAAGAAAATAATATGGTAATTCATGGATGTTGTGAAAATCCAATATTTAAGGAGTATGGAGTAGATATAACTGGCTGTATGAGTCAGGAAATAGTGGAAAAAGCAATAAAACATTCTCTCAAAGTTTCTGGAAATCAATCTAAAAGAATTATAACTTCAAGCAATAAAGAGATAGCAAAAGATATTTCTCTAACGCATCAAGATAAAGTATTTTGTAATTGCTTAATGGGTAATGATATAGGAGCGTACAATACCTGTATGCATTTATGCAGATATTGCTATGCTAATTTTAATAAAACTATGGTGCAGCATAACTTTGAACTGCATAATCCTAAATCACCTTTTTTAATAGGGGAGGCTGATCCAAAAGACAGAATAACCAATGCAAAGCAGAAAAGCTGGATTGTTGATTCTGATTCTGTACTTTTATTTTAACACTAAGAGAAAATTGAAAATAATATGGAATTGATAGAATTAAAAAAAGAAGATATAAAAGAATTTAAAAAGCTTATGATAGATGCTTTTCAATATGGATATGAAGTATATTTTGGGAAGGACAAGGGACAGGTATTACCTGAAGAAGATATAGACAATGACTTAAAAAAAGAAAATAGTTTCGCTTATGAAATGATTGATAATGATGAAATAATTGGTGGAGCAATCGTTTCAATAGACAAAAAAACAAATAATAATTATTTAGATTTTTTATTTGTTAAAGTAGGTATTCAAAATAAAGGCATAGGACAAAAGATATGGAGTAATATAGAAAAACTATATCCATATACAAAATGCTGGAGGACTTGCACACCTTATTTTGATAGAAGGAATATTAATTTCTATGTAAATAAATTAAAATTCAAAATTGTAAAATATTCATATATGCCTGAAAATGGAGATAATCGTGGCGAAATGTTTTTTGATGACGGCGGTATGTTTGAATTTGAAAAATTTATAAAATAGCTATTTACTAATAAATTATAAAACAAAAAAGGGAATTGTTAAATTCCCTTTTTTATTGACATATTACTTGAGGAAGAACTATAAATAAGTAATAATGTCTAATAGTAAAATAGCTGTAAAATTGTTTTAATCTATAAAGATATACGTTATTTTCAAAATTTAGTTAATTCTTATTTTTGCACATTTTTAGTGAAAAAAATGAATTTATTTATTGTCGATGTTTTTTTTCTAAGCTGTCTATTTTATATACCTTAAATCCGTAATCTATATCGGCATTTGTTTCTGATTTTATTTTTTTTGCTGCTCTTCTTATTCTTTCCTCGCCAATATCGCAGATTGTTTTATAACCGTTTTTATATGCTTCAGATGTTTCTCTGCATTTTTCTGGAAGTTGAACCATTATATATTGTCTTGTACCTTTATCTTCTGCGTTCAATTCCAATACTGCTTGAGCGGTTGCAGCAGATCCGCTGAAAAAATCCAATACTAAATCATTTTTCTTGGTTGCTATATTTAATAAATGTTTGATTAGTTCTACTGGTTTAGAATAATCAAAAATTTTTCCATTTAGCAGTTTTTGTAATTGTTTTGAGGCTTGAGTACTTGAGTATTGGTCAATTACAGCCAATGGTCTGTTAGTTCTCTCTATTATGTTTCCATCTGGATCTGCGTTTAAATACTGTTTGGAATAAACGATCCACCTGCCTGTTTTATCTTTTTTTATTTCTAAATAACCATTTTTTATACCCCAGTCTTATTTTTCTTTGCTCCAACGCCAGCGTGATATTTTTTCTCCGTTTTTGTTTGGGAATATTTCACTGCCGTCAGGAGCTGTAATAGGGTAATCCAAACTCTCTACATATCCTAAACTTGCGCTGTCAAGTTTTACTAATTGATATTTGCCTCGTGTTTCAATCCATTCAGCTGAATAATTATACCGATTTGTATCAGCAATTTTTATACCATTTATTGCAGCATTTTCAATTTGCTTTGCATAACATAAAATATATTCGTGTTTTATTTTTATCAGTTTGGTGTCGCTGCCGCCTCCGCCTTCTTTATTAGTCCAGATAATTTGAGCTATAAAATTTCTTTCTCCAAAGATCTCGTCGCATATTTTTTTTAAGTTTGCTTGTTCTATATCATTGATGGATATAAAAATAATTCCGCTTTCTGTCAATAAATTTCTTGACAATTTCAATCTTGGATATATCATCGACAACCAGTTTGAGTGAAAAATGATCTCTGGTGTTAATTTTGCATTGTTTCGATCGAATTTGTGTTTTAATCCAGCTCCTTTTAATTCATTATAATTGCTAAAATTATCGTTATAGATAAAATCATTGCCAGTATTATATGGCGGATCTATATATATACAGTTGATTTTATTAAGATAATCATTTTGAAGTATTTTTAATGTGTCTAAGTTGTCGCCTTCGATATATATATTTTTAGTATTTTCAAAATCAACGGATTTATTTTCAATTGGTTTTAATATTTTTGCTGTTGGTGTATCTGATAACTTTATTGATTCTTTTTTGCCGTACCACGTTAGCTGATATTTTTCTTCATTATCTATTATATATTCTGATAATTCTTGTTTTAGCAGATCAAAATCGATTCCCAAAGTTCCGTTATCTAAATCTTTTACAGTATTAGGAAATAATTCCTTTATTTTTTTAATAGAGGAATTTGTATTTTTTTTAATATTTTTTGCTAATTGAATTTTTTTATTGTTGGTCATAGATTTATCTGCATTGCTGCAGTCGTTCATATTCAAAAATTACCATTAGTTATTTTTTATAATAAGAAAAGATACAATATAAAATAATAAAAACAAAATAAAAAAAGTATTATTTTTTGTTTGCAGCTTGGCTTAATAAACGCATTCTTCTATTTTTCTCTTTTTTTGTAAAATTTTTGTTTTTTAGCTGATCGTATTCTTCTTCTCCCAATATAAAGTTTAAAAACCTTGGATTTTTCATTGATTTTTTAATTCTGGCAATTTCAACCATGTCTATTCCCACACTGTACA
>JAFRQN010000001.1 GCA_017428585.1 Bacteroidota bacterium
AAACAAAGGATCAAAATCGCTTATGTTTATACTGTCGCCATCACTTTATTCATTAATATATGGCAATAAATAAGGGTTTGAATACCCAGCCTGATTTCCAATGAAACTGCATATTTTTTTTATTTCATCTATTGAGATAAACGGATTATAGATTTTAATTGTTTCATCATACAATAGGAACAACATATCACCATTGCCCAATAATTTCTCAGCGCCATACTTATCCAATATAACACGAGAATCAGCTTTGCTTGCAACACGATATGCAATTCGTGATGGGAAATTAGCTTTAATTGTTCCCGTAATAATATCTGTAGATGGTCTTTGAGTTGCAACAATTAAATGAATACCAATAGCGCGCGCTTTTTGAGCAAGTCTAACAATAGACGTTTCTATTTCTTTTTTAGATACCATCATCAAATCAGCAAGCTCATCTATAATAACAACTATATAAGGAAGTTCACGATGAGTAAAGTCTTTAATATGATCAAAGGCGCCGCTTCTTACTTCTTCATTATAATATTTTATATTTCTTTGACCTACACTTGCCAATATTTCATATCTTGTCTCCATTTCTTCAACAGCAGCCTGCAATACAGTAATTGCATCGGCTGGTTCTGTAACAATTTCCGAATTAATTTCTGGCGAAACAGCCAAGAAATGCTTAGATAATACAGAATACTGCTGGAACTCAACTTTTTTAGGATCAATAATGATAAACTTTAATTGTTTAGGATGTTTTTTATAAAGAAGTGAAGTTATTATCGTATCAATACCAACCGTTTTTCCAGAGCCGGTAGCACCTGCTATAAGCAAATGAGGCAATTTAGTTAAATCTGCGATGTATGGCTCACCTGAAGTCGTTTTTCCTAATACAATCGGCAATTCATATTTACTATTTATAAAATTTTGAGATTATAATAAACTTCTAAAATAAGATTGTTTTAATAAATCAGTATTTGGATTAATATAATTTATTTTTTCATCAAGAATTTGTAAACTATTAGATAAATTTATTATATTGAAATCATTACTTTTAAGTTGATTTGTCTTGTCTTCTTTTCTCAAACCTATTTGATGTTTTTTGATATAATCAATTAATTCTTCTTTTGTCATTTCTTCGAAATTCATATAATTACCTATAATAAATATTATAAAAAACAGATTTAATTTTTTACAAATATAATATTTTGTAATGTTAATTTTAAATCAAAAACAAAATAATTAAAATTTATTCATTACATGAATTTAGAAATATAAATGATCATAATAAATAAAGCGGAATAAAAGAATAACATAAAAAAAAGCAGCATTCCGCTGCTCTTTTTAAATAATTACTTTTTATTATAAAATTCTTTCTAAATCAGCCATAGATTCTAATAGAACAGGTCGTGGCTTGCTTCCCTGAGATTTGCCAACAACTCCAGCTTCTTCCAATTGATCTACGATGCGGCCAGCTCTTGCAAATCCTACACCTAATCTACGCTGCAAATTAGAAATAGATGCCTGCTGTTGTTCAATAACTATCTTCGCTGCTTCTCTAAAGAAAGGATCAAAATCGCTTATGTTTATACTGTCGCAATCACTTTGTTCATTAATATATGGCAGTAAATAAGGTTTTGAATACCCTGGTTGATTTCCAATGAAACTGCATATTTTTTCTACTTCATCAGTTGATATAAATGGATTTTGGATTCTTGTTGGTTGATCTACAAACTGGAACAACATATCACCATTGCCCAATAATGTTTCAGCACCAACTAAATCTAAAATAACACGAGAATCAATTTTACTTGCAACACGATATGCAATACGTGATGGAAAATTAGCTTTAATTGTTCCTGTAATGACATCTGTAGATGGTCTTTGAGTTGCTACAATTAAATGAATACCAATCGCACGAGCTTTTTGAGCAAGTCTAACAATAGGCGTTTCTATTTCTTTTTTAGATACCATCATCAAATCAGCAAGCTCATCTATAATAACAACTATGTAAGGAAGTTCACGATGAGTAAAGTCTTTAATATGATCAAATGCGCCGCTTCTTACTTTTTCATTATAATCTTTTATATTTCTTTGACCTACCCTTGCCAATATATCATATCTTGTCTCCATTTCTATAACAGCAGCCTGCAATACAGTAATTGCATCGGCTGGTTCTGTAACAATTTCAGAATTAACTTCTGGAGAAACAGCCAAGAAATGCTTAGATAAAACAGAATACTGTTGAAGTTCAACTTTTTTAGGATCAATAATAATAAACTTTAATTGTTTAGGATGTTTTTTATAAAGCAAAGATGATATTATAGTATTAACACCAACAGATTTTCCAGATCCGGTAGATCCCGCTATAAGCAAATGAGGCATTTTAGTTAAATCTTCGATGTATGGCTCGCCTGAAATCGTTTTTCCTAATGCAATCGGCAGTTCATATTCATTTTTTATAAAATTCTTAGTTTCTATAACATTTCTAAATTTAACAATAGACGGCTTAGAATTAGGAATCTGTATTCCAACTGTTCCTTTGCCTGGAACTGGCGCAAGAATCCTAATGCTCTTTGCTTTTAAAGCCATTGCTAAATCATCTTCCAATCCCTCTATTTTAGAAAGTTTAATACCATCATCTGGAACAAATTCATATTGAGTAACAACAGGT
>JAFRQN010000069.1 GCA_017428585.1 Bacteroidota bacterium
AGGAGAATTATCTAAAATAATATTAACGCTGAATATACGGAAAGCCTCATGATCAGAATCTTTTTTTACATTACTTTGAGGATTTTCTATAAATAAGTTTAAGTGGTTAATAATATAATCTGTTACATCGTCTAGATAATTTGAAATTTTTAAATTATTAGGATAATATTGTTTTATAACATCAATACCAACTTTAATTTCTAAAAGAGCACTTTGCTGATCGTAATCATTGATATTTTTCCTAAATTCCTGTAATAATTTATAACTTTTCTTTATTAGTTCATACAATTTAATTCGAAGTTGAGGATAGACTTTCATCATATCTTGTGCTTTATTAGGCGGAATTTTACCTTGAGCAGCAGCTTGTTCCAAATCTTCCATAATAATAGGTGAACCATCAACTACAGGGAATATATCCATTTGAGTTGTACCTTGTTCGTTGGTATATTGCGAACGAACAAATCCTATTGTTTCAATCTCTTTGTCAAACGCTAAGTATATATTTTTATCATTTTCTTGATAGTCAGTTATTATTTTTTTCTTCCCTTCTTGAAATTTCTCTTCTTCAAAAAGTTTAGGTAGTCTGTTTCTTAAAAATGCAATCAAATCCTGCATTTGTTTAGAAAATTTTCTTGCACCACCTTGTTCAAATTTTAATAGAATAGGTTCACTTTCATTCTTAAAATTATTTACATAGCAATAATCATAAAGAATTTTAGGCTTTATTTTTATATCATTTAATATCTGCTGAACAGTAGACAATCTACCTGTTCCTGATAATCCAGTAACAAAAATATTATAGCCTTTAGCTTGTATTTTTGCACCTAATTTTATAGCCTCTATTGCACGATCTTGTCCTATAATTTCATCTAATGGAGTTAGTTCCTTTGTAGATTTGAACTTAAAAATATTTTCTGGACATGTCCAATAAAGTTTATCTGCAGGTACTTTATTATGTTTATATTCATTGCTTGTTTTTGCCATAACTCTATTTGTTTATTGATTTATTGATATAATATTATTTATTTTCAATTAAATTAAAAAAATCTTCTTCAGATAGAATTGGTATTCCTAATTCCAATGCCTTGTTATATTTACTGCCAGGATTAGCTCCTACAACAACATAGTTTGTTTTTTTACTTACGGATTTAGCAGCCTGTCCACCTAATTTCTCAACTAATGCTTCTGCTTCTTCTCTGGTTATTTTTTCTAATTCACCTGTAAAAACAAATTTCTTTGATTGTATTGCATCAGATTTTATAAGTATATTGTTATTAAATTCGTTATCATTGTTTACATAATTATCTGATTCAAAATTTAATCCTAAATCTCTTAATTGTTCAATTAAGTTGATATTGTCTTCGTTGGAAAAGAAATCAACCACAGATGTTGCCATTTTATCACCAAAGTCATCTAAATTTATTAGCTCATTATATTGTATATTTTTTAATTCATCTAAGTTTTTATATTTCTTTGTTAGTGCTTTAGCTGTTTTTACACCAATATTTCGTATTCCAAATCCAAAAATTAATCTATATAAAGGATTCTTTTTGGAATCTTCTATAGCCTTTAGCAAATTATCTATGCTTTTTTCACCGTAACCACTAATATTTATTAATTGATTTCTATGATTTTTTAATGTAAAAATGCTTTCAATGTTAGTTAAAAGTTCCAGAGAAACTAATTTATCTACTACTTTTGTTCCTAATCCTGTAATATTCATTGCGTCACGTGAAGCAAAGTGTTCTAAACGACGTTTCCGCTGCCAAGGACAATCAGGATGTTCACAATAATAATTAGCTTCATCTAACACTCTATGAAGTGTAGATTTTAGGCTGCAAATACATAAATGTGGAAATTCATATTGTTTTGCACCTGGTAATCTTTTATCTAAAATAACTTTTGTAACTTTAGGAATTACTTCTCCACCTTTTTCTATTAGTACAGTATCACCAATACGCAAATCTAATTCCTTAATAAAATCAGCATTATGCAAAGTTGCTCTGCTAATTGTCGATCCTGCTAAAAATACAGGTTCAAATTCTGCAACAGGTGTAACGACTCCAGTTCTTCCGACCTGTAATGTTATGTCTTTAAGTATGGTTTCAACAGTTGCAGCTTTATATTTATATGCAATTGCCCAGCGTGGATTTCTTGCAACAGCACCTAATACTTTTTGAGATTCTATTTCATCTAATTTTATTACTATTCCATCAGTTTGAAATGGTAGTTTATGACGTTCTATATCCCATTTTTCTATATATTTTTGTACTTCTAAAATATTATTGCAATGTTGAACTGCATTACTTGTTGGAAATCCAAGCTGTTTTAATATTTGTATATTTTCATATTGAGAAGTTAATGTAATTTCATCAGTAAAAAGATAATAACAAATAATTTGCAAAGAACGATTTTTAACTTCTAAAGGGTTTAATAATTTTAATGTACCAGAAGTCAAATTGCGTGGGTTTGCATAAGACTTTTCAGAAGCATCTATTCGCTTTTGATTAATATTTAAAAAGTCCTGTTCTGTAATATATATTTCACCTCGTACTTCAAAGTTTTTTAATTCTATGCCGTTTATAATTGTAGGTCTAACTTTTAAAGGTAGTGATTTTATGGTTTTGACATTTAATGTAACATCTTCACCCGGTCGATCAGAAGCTCCGCAATCTGAATGGCGTTCGTCGCCGCGCCCTTGCGGATCTGATCG
>JAFRQN010000070.1 GCA_017428585.1 Bacteroidota bacterium
CCGTCGTCTTTATTCCACAAATGCAAAGAATCAACCGCTAATGAAACAATAGGCATCTTAGTTGATTCATTGATAAAATAAGTACTTGTTTTTATTAAGCTGTTATTATAATTCGTATCTTTGCTGACTGAAACGGCACGCAGTACAGTATTAGAATCAATAATTAATGGCTCTGCATATCGAATAGAATTTATATCAGGGTCTGAACCATCAACAGTATAATATATATCAGACTTAGTTTTATTTTCATTCTTCAATTCTACGCTAATCTGCGCCTTATTATATATTCCGCCTGCCAAAGAAAAAACAGGCTGTTTTAGACGTGATTTTAATTTATTCGCATTGGATTTACCCGGAGTCGGCGCATCAAAAAAAACAAAATTTTTGCTTCCATCAGGAAAACGTCCATAACTTATATCAGTTTTTTGATCATCATATTTAACATAATCAATTCTTTTTCCATTATTATCATATAAGAGTATTTTCCCGTCGTCTTTATCAAGCCTAAAATTAGCATGGACAGCATGATGAGATTTAACGCTGCCGTTTATATCATCACCGATATTGATTTTTTTAAGCGCGGCAGGATCAACAGAAATTCCATTAATTTTTAGTTTTTCGACAATGAAATGGGTTTCTTTATCTATATGGCCGCTTGTTGATGCCAGTCCTAAATAATATTTACCGTCAGGAAAAATGAATTTTTGTCTGTTGGCGATTTCTTCACGATGAATACCAGCAGAATCTTCAGATCTATATATTTTTAATGTATCATTTTCTAATTTCAAAATAAGATGAGCATAAGGATATCTAAACCGTTCTGCATAGTATTGTATCATATTCGGATTTTCTTCTGAATCTCTTATAGCATGGAAATAACGTTCACAGTCAGGACTTGTAACAAAAATACCAGAATATAATGAGTAAGGTTTTAAATCTTTTCTTACCATTATCCCTATTTTAGAATCGAAATTATAATTTGACATAGACATCAATTTAAGCTCAATTTCAAATTCCTTTTCATTATCAAGTTCTACATAATAGTAAGTAAATTCATTATCGAAATTAGAACAATAGCTTTTTCCATTACCGATAAATTCATAATTGGAAGAAACGTAATTTTTGCCATCACAGAAAATCACAATATGACCTTTTGGAGCAATATTGGTGTCAGGCAGTTTATAAGACTGATATTTAGAACCAAAAGCAATAGAATAATTTTTTAGATTCACTGTTTTGTCAGAAGAGTTGTATAGTTCTACCCAATCAGGAGTATTGTTGGTTTCATCAGTAATTACTTCAGAATTAGAAGCCGAAAATTCATTAATCAGAATATTAGAAAAAACAACTTCAATATCCGAAAAGAATAAAAAGATGGAAATAAACAAATAAAAAACAATGCTGTTGATATATTTCATATAAAATGATTGGACAGAAATAAAAACAATATAAGTTCTTTGAGAATATATTAATATACAACAATATATAACTCAAAGAACTTATAAAAATAAAAACTAATTAAGCCAACAATTCTTTAACAATTTTTTGAACTACAGAGCCATCTGCTTTGCCTTTTAATTCTTTCATAGCAGCACCCATCAATTTGCCCATATCTTTCATATCAGCAATATTATTTGCAGTCATTATATTTTTAATAATTGCAGTAACTTCTTCAACGGATAATTGCTTAGGAAGAAATTCTTGAATAATTTTTAATTCAGATTCTTCTTTTTCAGCAGATTCAACTCTGCCAGCTTGTTTATACATTTCGATAGCATCTTTTCTTTGTTTAGCAGCAGAATTTAAGATTTTTAATTCATCGTCAGGAGTCATATCATGACCTACACCGCTTGTTTTAAATTCAATGATGCTTTTTTTCAATGAACGCAAAGTTTCAGTGCGGATTTTATCGCCTTTCTTCATAGATTCAACTAATGAAGTATTTACTATTTGTTCTAAACCCATTTTTTTACGAAATTATATTATAGTAAAAAGAATATTTTAATTATTTATTAATTATACAAATATAACATTTTTAACAAAAACAAACAAAAGCAAAATAACAGAATAGATATATAAGCAGGCATATAAAAAAATAAGGAATGGATACCTGTCCTAATAATATCCATTCCTTAAGTACTCGAGACGGGACTTGAACCCGTACGTTGTTGCCAACACAGGATTTTAAGTCCTGAGCGTCTACCAGTTCCGCCACCCGAGCAAATAAATTATCAAGGAAACTTATGAAAAAAGTATTTTTATTATTAATTCTATACCTAATCCTACACAACCAATTGTATGATTAATATATAAAGTATAATTACAAAAATATAAAAATTTTTGATAAAAACCAAACTATTTTAATAATTAATAATTAATTATTATTTTTATACAACATAAAATCATCAATAGACAAAGCATTTTCTAATAAGAAATCACCTATTTTAGTTCTTTCCAAATCGGTTAGATAAGCGCCTACACCTAAACTTAATCCAATATCACGAGCAAGCGCTCTGATGTAAGTGCCTTTTGAACAATCAATAAGTATTTTAACAAAAGGAAGATTAATATCAAGAATCTCTATATTATATATATTTACATCTGCCGGCTCAAGATTGATTTCACGATTTTTTCTTGCTAAATCATACATACGTTTTCCTTTTACTTTTTTAGCGGAAAACATAGGAGGGATTTGTTTAATCTGACCAACAAAAGAATTTATCGTTTTTTTTATAATATCAATATCCAAATGATCAATACTGCAAAGATTTTCTTCTTCCGTTTCAGTATCAAAACTTTTAGTTACAGCACCAAGTTTTAATGTTGCAATATATTGTTTTTGCAAACCTTGAAAAGATAAAATTTTTCTTGTTGCTTTTCTTCCAATACAAATAATAAGAAGACCAGTTGCACAAGGATCTAAAGTTCCGCAATGACCAATTTTTTTATGCTGTACTAATTTTCTTATTTTAGCAACAGCATCAAAAGAAGTCCATCCTTTTGGCTTATTTATTAAAACAGCAGTACCTTCTTGTTCGATTTCATTATGCCATTCTTCGTATGGCATATTTATACTTTTATCTAATATAATCATTTATCAATCAATTTAAATTAAGCATAGAATTTATGCAATAGAAACGGATTTAATCCCCTTAATGTTGAATAATTTAGCAAAGTAAATATTTATATTTTCATCTAACTGGGTTTTGATTTCCACCACTGCCTCAAATTCATTTACATAATGAGCTAATCTGATTCTCAAAATTTTATCAGCACCAAGCTGAGCCTGTATATCATTTACCATTCCATTTCTATCTACGCCAACTATATTAATTAATTTAACAGCATAATCAGCTTTAATTTCTTTTTTGCGTCCACGTTTCAATTTATAATGTATATTGCTTTTAAAGTATTCGTGCAAATGACAAATGGCTTTAAAAGAGACAACATTATTTAACCAGTTTGATTCAGGATTACATTTTGCAGATGTTATAACCTCAACAAGATCGCCATCTTCCAACCTACTGAAAATATCTTTAATTGTATTGTTCACTTTTCCTGTTATAACATGCATTCCCATTTCGTATGAAACAGCAAAGGCAAAATCAATCAATGTTGAATCCTTAGGCAGTTTAACTGGTACATTGTTTTTAGTATAAACAGTTATTTCTTTTTCAAAGACATTATTTTTGATAGTGTCCCAAATTATTTGCGGTGCCTGCTTCCCTTTTGTTGCTATCATACTCTGCATCCAATTGCCCCATAATTCCGCCTCTTCTTCTGATATTTTTAATAATTCGTATGAAGTCTCAGCTGTGTTTTTCTTAGTCAAATACGGCAGGAATCCATTTTCTGCATAGTTTTCCATCTTTTCTGTTCTTATAATCAATTCCACATCGCCATTGATATTATGCAGTTTAGTTTTTAAAGAATGATATAAGTCAAAAACAGGATTAGAAATATAATCAAAAAAGTTAAACGAATTAAATTTATTAAGCAGAATATTATATGTATTGCTGCATTCATTTTCATCTTCTGTTTCCAATACAATTACCATTGCAAACAGATCACTAATATCTTCTAATTTTTTTCCATCTTTTAGCAAAGAAAAAATTTCGTATGCTTGTTTTTGAACCGTTTTCAAATGATATTTAATCCCCGCTTCGTCCAAACAATTTTTTAACGAATCAAGGAAAAGAAACAAATACTCAGAAAATGATTTTTTCCTTACCGCTAAAAATTCAAGAATCTGATTGTACTGAGTCTCATTCAAGAAATAAAATGAACGAGTTTCCAATTCCGTTTTTAGTTTTTGCAGTCCCAAGCGGTGAGCAAAAGGCGTGAAAAAATCTAAAGTATCTTCTGCTAATTTTTTTTGTCTTTCAGGCTGGAAATAATTAATCATTCTCAAGTTATGAAGTCTATCCGCCAACTTGATAATAAAAATACGAAGATCTTTAACAATAGACAGGAATAATTTTCTATATATTTCAGCTTGATTTTTCTGTATTTCAGCATGCTGTCCCGTATGCGAAATATTTGTTACCTCTATAATTAAATCAGCAATATCATCTGGAAAACGATCATGTACAGCATTAATATCAAATTCATCAAAATCAATAATTATATCATGCATTAACGCTGCTACTATAGTAGCAGTATCATTTACCTGCAATTCTTCTATTATAATCAAAGCAACAGATAAAGGATGTAAATAAGCAGGATAATTAGAAAAACGGTTCCTTCCTTTATATAATTCGTAACAATATTTGAACTGCTCTAAAATTAAATCCTTATCTACCTCTAATTTATTTGAATCAATGGCAGAAGCAAGATAATTTAGATCACTTTCAAAACTATGTCCCAATAAGCTGTTAGAAGCATTAAACTCGTTTATCTTAGTATATGATAAATTTTCCATTATATTACAAGAATACTAAAAATAGATTGAACAAAATAAATCCAGCAATATTATTAATTCTTAAACAATGTCTTTTTAAAAAATATATAAAAAGGAATAGAAACAAAAATAATAGGAATAATCAATTTTGGCAGCATTTCAAGTTCAAAAACAGCTACTGCCTGTAATGTAAAAGCCACTACTCCAGCACCAACAAAAAGAGCAAAACAAGCACTGGCAATAGATTTTATTAAATTTCTTTTTTCTTTACTATTCATATTTTTATTACAAAGAATTATTATTTATCTAAAGCATTATAAACCATAAAGAAAATTGGCACTGCAACAACTAAAGCAATAATTAATCTTATCAATCCAAAAGTTAAGCCAAATAAAAGAGCAATCAACCAACCAGCAACTTTTAATCCAATGAAAGCTGCAGGCAATGCAGCACCAACTGAAACAATGTTCTTTAACATATTTTACTGCTATTAAAATATTAATACAAATTAACTTATTGAAATTTATTTAAAATACGAAAAAAAATGATAAATCATGCAATGCAAAAATGCAGCAGGATATAAAAAAGGGACAATACAAGTATTGTCCCATAAAAAAAATACCGCATAAAAAACTTCGATTAATGGTAATTTTTTTTACTAAAAAATAAAAAATAATATATCGTTAAAATATATTCCAAATTATTAAAAAATCATATAAAAAACAATATTAATTAAATATTATAAAATGTTTTGTATTTTATAATAGTATCTATCATTTCACGAACAGCAGCCCTAATTCCAACCATAGCTGCACGAGCTACGATAGCATGACCAATATTATATTCATCAATGCTTATTGTTTGACATATATTTCTAATATTGATATAATTTAAGCTATGTCCAGCAGCTGCTGTAAGATTATTTTCTATAGCATATTCAGCAGCAATAGAAATTTTATTTAAATGGTCAGTAATTAAATTCTTATCACCTTTTAAATAATCTACTGCATAATTTCCTGTATGAAATTCAACGATATCAGCACCGATTTCAAGAGCTGCATCTATTTGAGATTGTTCAGGTTCTATAAATAAACTAACTTTTATACCCTTATCATGTAATTTTTCAGTGCAAGTTTTAATATGTTTGAGATGTTTTATTACGTCAAGCCCGCCTTCTGTTGTAACTTCATTAGGTTTTTCAGGAACTAAAGTAGAAATAGTAGGCTTTACTTTCAATGCAACCTGCATAATATCATCATCGGTAGACATTTCCATATTTAATTTTGTAGATATAGCATCTTTTAATAAAGCAATATCTCTATCTTGAATATGACGTCTATCCGCACGCAAATGAGCTACTATACCTGTTGCACCAGCAATTTCAGCTTGCAAAGCTGCTGCAACTGGATTAGGTTCATTTCCACCTCTTGCATTTCTTAGAGTTGCAAAGTGGTCTATGTTAAGATGTAAATCAAACATTTTTTTACTCAGTTTTTAGTTTTAAAATTTGTATAAAATATTATGTTTTGTTAGTTATTTTAATTAATAAATTTATTTTAATAAAGCTTTTGCAAAATTAAACAATTTTTCTTCTTGGAAACTGCCTGTCTGAAGCTGCATTCCAATAGGAAGACCATTGCTGTCGCAGCCTGCTGGTATTGAAATAGCAGGAATACCTGCAAGATTGGCAGAAGTCGTAAATAAATCAGATAAATACATTTTTACTTGATCTTCCTGCTTTTCATTAAACTTAAAAGCAGTAGAAGCAGTTGTTGGCAAAAACATAAAATCTACTTTCTTAAACGCTTCGATATAGCAATCTTTAACAATTTGTCTTATTTGTTGTGCCTTAGTATAGTATTTATTATCAGCATCAGAAACAAGGAAATAAGTACCTGCCAACAAACGTCTTTGAACTTCAGCGCCAAATCCTTCTCCTCTATTAAGAGCTACATAATCTTCACCATCAATAACTTTATCTGTGTGATGTCCATATCTAATTCCATCATATCGCGCTAAATTGGCAGATGCTTCAACAGTAGTCAGAACTATATATGTAGGCACCCAATATTCGGAATCCAAAAACTTAATAGTTTCAACAACAGCGCCTTTATCTTTTAAATCATTTAATATTTTATTATATACATTCAGAATATCGGTTGAACAAGAACATTGAGATAAAATTTTGTCATCTAAAACACCAACACGAACATTTTCAAAATTAACATCTTTTAAATTCTTATATGTATCCGCTGGCTCTAAATCTGCAGTTGTTTGATCTGCATCATCACGTCCACTTATAACATCAAAAAGCAAAGATGTATCTTCAATATTATGAGAGAATGTACCTACTTGATCCAAAGATGAAGCAAAGGCAATAACGCCAGATCTTGATATTCTTCCATAAGTAGGTTTAAATCCTACAGTTCCGCATAAAGCAGCAGGCTGTCTTATAGAACCGCCTGTATCTGTTCCTAAAGCAGTATGAGCAAGTTCAGCTGCAACAGCAACAGCAGAACCACCAGAAGATCCACCCGGAACATAATCTGTATTAATAGGATTTTTTACCGCTCCAAAATAAGAAGTTTCATTAGAAGAACCCATTGCAAATTCATCCATATTGGTTTTGCCTATTATAATACCGCCCTCTTGTTTAATTTTTTCAATAAGAGCAGCATCAGTAATAGACTGGAAGTTATCCAACATGTGGGATGCAGCTGTCAATTTCATGCCTTTTACAGCAATATTATCTTTAACTGCAACCAACATACCTTCTAATCTGCGAGGATTGCCAGCCTTAAAACGTTTATCAGATTCAACAGCCTGTTCCAAAACATTTTTATTTGTTTCAAGAAATGCGTTTAAATCTTTTTTGTCTTCTATTCTTGCTAAAACATTAGAAACTTCTTGTTCGCAAGTCGTTTTATTTTCTAATACTTGTTCTCTAAATAAATTATATGTTTTCATTAATTTATTATTCTTGTTTATATTCAACCAATTATAAAAATATAATAAAATAAAGAAATATCGTAAAGATTAGACATCTAATCAAAATACAAAGATACACATTTTTAATAAAAATTAATAAGTTTTAATTAAAAAATGCTTATCTAAAAGTATATTTTTTATTTTTTTTACTTATTATATAATATTATAAAG
>JAFRQN010000071.1 GCA_017428585.1 Bacteroidota bacterium
AAATTAAAAAATATTAATTATTGATATATAATTCCTATTTTAATATTAAATATAAAAATTAGTATGAATAAAATTTTACTTATAATTGTATTGTTGCATCTTTCACTTTTAACTTCTTGCAACATATTAAGATATGGTATAATAGATGAAAGTAAAATAAATTTGTCAAGCGATGTATTAGAAGTAGGTGATCCTGAAAATCTTGGTACTGCTATTAATACGGAAGATTTAGAACTGGCTCCTATTATTTCTCCTGATGGGAAAACATTATATTTTGTTCGACAAGAAAAGCGGCCTTTAATTTCTCTTTTACCTTCTTATCAACATATATGGTATGCAGAGTTAGATAGTAATGGTAATTTTCAGCAAGCACAAGAGATTGGTAAACCATTAAATGGAGATAAGCATCCTTCAGCTGTTGTTTCTGTTTTACCAGATGGGAATTCTATGCTTGTAGCTTATGTATATGATAATGAAAAAGCAATAAAAAATGGATTTTCTATGACTTATAAACAGGATGATTCTACTTGGTCTATTCCTAAAGAAGTTGTTATCGATAATTTTTATAATAATAGTTTATTTTATTCTGCCAGTCTTGCTTCTAATGGTAAAATATTATTTCTTTCGCTAAATAGAAATGATAGCTATGGAGGTCTGGATTTATATATAAGTTTTTTAAAAAAGAATGGTGAATGGACGAAGCCAAAAAATATGGGGGCTAATATTAATACAAAATACAATGAGGAAACTCCTTTTTTAGCTGCTGATGAAGTAACGTTATATTTTTCTTCTAATGGACATCCTGGATATGGAGAAAATGATATTTTTGTTAGTAAGCGTTTAGATGATTCTTGGCAAAATTGGAGTGAACCTGTTAATCTTGGTCCTAAAATTAATACAAGACAATGGGATGCTTATTTTACAATCCCAGCAAGTGGAGATTATGCCTATTTTGTATCAAGTAGAATAGATGGTAAAGGTTGTAAAGATATATATAGAGCTAAATTACCTACAGAATTACGACCTGAACCTGTTGTGCTTGTTTATGGTAAGGTAATTAATAAAAACACTAACCAACCTATTGAAGCTGAAATTATTTATGAAAAATTATCATCAGGTGAAATTGTAGGTTATGCTCGTTCTAATCCAAAATCTGGTGAGTATAAAATCGCTTTACCTGCTAATGAGAAATATAGTTTTAGAGCGGAATCAAAAGGTTTTATTGCTATAAATGAAAATTTAGATCTTATAGATAATAAAGAATATATTGAGCTAAATCGTGATTTAAATCTTGTTCAAATAGAAAAGGGGCAGACAATACGTATTAATAATATATTCTTTAATACAGGCAAAGCTGAGTTGTTGTCTGAGTCTTATCCAGAATTAAATCGTCTTGTAGAATTTCTAAAAGGAAACCCAAGTATTACTATAAAAATATTAGGCCATACTGATAATGTTGGTAAAGCAGAAGATAATTTAATACTTTCAAATGAAAGAGCGGA
>JAFRQN010000072.1 GCA_017428585.1 Bacteroidota bacterium
ATCTCCTTTTCAAATCGTTTTTTTATATCCCTTATTTATAGTTTGCTAAAAAAGAATTTATTCTTTCCATACATTCTTCTTTACCTAAAATTTCCATAGTTTCAAACATACCTGCACCCACTGATTTTCCTGTTATCATTAATCTTAATGGATGAATTACATCTTTTAACTTTAAGCCATTGGCTTCTACATATTTTTTAGTTGCTTCATATAAATCATCATGTTTCCAATTAGCAACAACATTTAATTGTTCAACAAGTGGTTTTATAATTTCAGGAGTATTATCTTTCCAATGCTTTTGCAAGTATTCTTGTTCAAAATTCGCAGGTTTTTCAAACATATAATTGCCAAATACAGGCACCTGTTTTAAGAATGTTATTCTCTCTTTTAATAAATTAATAACTTTTATTAAATAATCACGATTTACGTTGTTAAAATTGTATTTCTTTAATTCTGGTTCAAGCAGTTCTGCCATATAATCTAAAGGAAGCATTTTCAAATACTGAGAGTTCATCCATTCTAATTTTTGAATATCGAAAACCGCACCGCTTTTATTTACTTTTTCCAAATTAAAATGTTCTATTAATTCATCCATTGAGAAGATTTCTCTATCAGATGTAGGATTCCATCCAAGCAAAGCAACAAAATTAACAAATGATTCCTTAAAATAGCCTTGCTCCTTAAAATCTTCAACGGCAACACTTCCCTGTCTCTTGCTTAATTTTGATTTATCTTTATTTAATAATAAAGGAAGATGTGCAAAAGTTGGACATTCCCAACCAAAAGCATTATAAAGAATAACATGTTTAGGCGTCGATGGAAGCCATTCTTCTCCTCTAATAACATGAGTTATAGCCATTAAATGGTCATCAACAACATTAGCAAGATGATATGTAGGGAAACCATCAGATTTAAGAAGGATTTGATCATCTATATCACGTCCATTAACAATAACATCTCCACGAATGAGATCTGTAAAACGTATATTTTCAGTTAAAGGCACTTTAAGTCTTACAACATAAGGTGTTCCATTTTCTACTAAACGCTTTGCTTCATCCTTGCCAAGCGTAAATTCATTACGCATAACAGTTCTGTCATACTTAGGAGCTATACCAGCTTTTTGCTGGCGTTCACGCATAGCATTTAATTCTTCGCTTGTATCGAAAGCATAATAAGCAGTACCATTTTCTATAAGCTGCAATCCATATTTTTTATACAAATCAAATCTTTCTGATTGTACATAAGGTCCGTATTCTCCACCAATTTCAGGACTTTCATCAAATTCTATACCTGCCCATCTTAAAGATGTTATTAAATTTTCCTGCGCATTTTCAACAAATCTTGTCCTATCAGTATCTTCTATTCTTAAAATACATTTTCCATTATTATGTTTTGCAAAAAGGTAATTATATAAAGCTGTTCTTAATCCACCAACATGTAAATAACCAGTAGGTGAAGGAGCAAATCTAACTCGTACTGACATTTTTATTATCCTATTTTTAAACTCAAAAAAATACAAAAATACAAAAAAACTATCTTTTTTATTATATAATTTCTAAATTATCATATATAATCACTAAAATTATAATCTACAATTTATTTCAAAAAACACTTTATTTCATTAGGAACATCAGTTCCTATGAATTTAACATTATTATTTAACGCCTTATCTAATAGAGTCTTATCATTTACACCATAAACTCCAATAAACATATTGTTGTTTTTAGCATCAATTACAAATTCATTGGATAACTCTTCAATATCACAAATAAAAGCATCACAATTAGTTTTATATTTATATTCGCTTGGCAGTATATTGCTATTAGGAATATATATGGCTGCAGTTAATAGAGAAGAGTTATATTTTTTTATCAAGCTAATAGTTTTTATATCAAAAGATGTTATTGTTAATTGGTTTTGTAAATTATTATTAATAATAAAATCACATAATTCTGGTAAAATTTTGACAGAATTTTCATTAAAAAAATTTTTTATTTCAACAATAAAATAAATTTTACCTTTAAAGATATTTAAGACATCTTTTAATAAAGGAATCGCCGTATATGCCTGCTGTCCATTTTCTAAATTATAATATATTTTATAATTTTTAATATCATCATAATTTAAGTCAAGCAACTTAACAGAATTATTATTAATTACTAAATCATCATTATGGAATACAACTATTTTATTATCCTTTGTAAACTGCACATCCAGCTCAATCATATCTACCCCTGCTTCAACTGCCTTTTCAAACGCAATTATAGTATTTTCAGGAGTATTTAATAAATTGCCTCTATGAGCAGCTATTAAAATATCTTTTGAATTAACAATATCGTAAAAACCATTCATCCTTTGAAATATATTATATTTTTAACATTATTTCTTAATACTTAACAACATTCCATCTCCTATCGGCACTATGGTAGTAAAATAATCACTACGTGCAAGCAAATGTTGATGAAATCCAATCATAGAACGGACTTCATTAGGATTTTTTTCTGGAGCTGAATCAAGCAAAAAACCAAAAGCAAAAGCATTATCAGCAACAACCAATCCACCAGGACGAATATGAGGAGTTAAGGCGTTTAAATACTTAAAATATGCAGACTTATCAGCATCTAAAAAAACAAAATCTAATGGTTCTGAAGGTACATAATTTTTAACAAAACTATGAGCATTACAAACTTCAATTTTTATTTTATTCTCAAATCCCGCTGCAATAATATTTTTTAAAGCATAATCTGCATGCTTTTGTTCTTTTTCTATTGTTAAAATTTTAGCATCATCACCTACTGCCCGTGCCATCACAATAGAAGAATATCCTGCCAAAGTACCTATCTCTAAAATATTTTTAGCATTGATAGCTTTTAATAAAAATTGTAAAAAATTTGCTTGATATCCAGTTATATTAATTTGAGGAATACCAGCATTAACCCAGCAGTCATTGGCGATATGCTTTAATAGTTCATCTTCTGCATTAAAATTTTCATATACATAATTTTGCAATTCAGCCGTAAATTCAGTTTGTCTATCTCTCATATATAATATGTACCATATAGCAATTAATATTACATAGATTTTAAAACACTAACAATTTCACCAATAAAAATTTTATGAAAATCTTTTTTTGGATAACAAACATTTACTATTTCTTTATTAGTAAAATTATTTTCCTTTAATTCATCAACATATAAAACATTACAATTTAATATTAAATCAGCTTCATTTATACATGCATATTCTTTATCATTTTTTAATGTCAATTTGGATTCTACGAATTTATTTATATCTCTGCCAGAAGTACTTCCACATATATTCAAAGCATCTCTGTGAGAATTATCATTAAAGAAATTCAAAGAAAATCGACCTGTTTTATTAACAAAATCTAATGTATATCTTTGAGGACGGATATAACAAACTGCAATCGGTTTATTCCAAAGAATACCTATTCCACCCCAACTAACTGTCATCATATTAGATTCAGTTTCCACATTTGGATTTCCTGCACATAATAAAGCCCAGTCTTTATCAAAGGCTATAAAAAAATTATTATTTATTTCAAAAGGAGAAATTTCTTTAAAATCCATAATACTACAAGATTAAACTATTCTTTTATATATATAATTTTATTACTAATATAATTATTTTCTTTGCTTTTTAACACAACAAAATAAACACCATTGACATAATTAATTAAATCAAATGAGAATATTTTTTCTTCCTTTATATCCTCATATTTTATCCAATTCACATTATCAATCAAATGACCTGAAATATCATACAGTTCAATATTGAAATTATTTTTACTTACTGCTGTTATACTACAATTCAATATATTTTTATCAACAGAAGTATTCATTGTAAGCGTATTATCTCTAAACAACAGAGCCTGTTCCATACATGCTTTAAATGTAATTTTTGCTTTAGATGATGTGATAATATAACATGTTCCTTCTATGTATTCCGGCTCGGCACGCTGAAGAACTAATTCCGTATAATTTATATTATTCAATATTGAGGAATCCATTTGAGTTATACATCTTGGATGTATAAGAGCCTCTATATACACAGTATCTTTTTCCTTTAAGTCGGCGGTAAAGAACAGCAGCGAATCATCTACATTCCAATCTATAACGTTTTCTACATTCTTTATACTAAGTATACTATTATCACAATAAAATTCATAATGGAAAACATTGTTTGAATTGTTATCTTTTTCACCAGTTAATTTATAATCAATATAAATAGGAATTTTTATATACTCACCGGCATTGACCTCAATATCAGTAGATGCAATAGAAATTTCTTCTGAAATAAAATAAATATTAACAGGAATTTTTATTTCTGTTGAACAAGGCTTAGAAAGTTTTAATATAATAGTATCTTGAATAACATATTCTAAGTTATCATTCTTAATATAAATATCCAACTTTGTAGAATCTGTTACATCATTTGAATATAAAAGTCCTTCAAAAGGAGTTCCATTTTTAAAATACCATTCATCAATATGTATCAATTCATCACCCTGATTTAGCAAGGTTATTGTTTTTGTTGAACTTGTTTGCTGCAAACAGAATTTTTCATTTATAATTGTATCTGAAAGTTTGTAATTTAATTCCTTTGCAGCTACATAAACAGTATCATAAACAGTACAGCCATTAATATTGATTACTTTTACCCAGTATTGACCGCTTGTCGAAATTTCAATACTTGAAGTTGTTTCTCCAGTACTCCATAAGTATTCACTATATTCTTCATTTTCTTCTACATAAATAATAGACTGCATTCCTTCACAGATATTATCAGGCGCTATTATTTTTACAGCATTATTGTCATAAAGTTTGACTTCTACCTCTAAATCACCATAACAACCATTTTGATCTATAACCTCAACAGAATAAATACCTGGCTCTCTAACCACGATTGATGCAGTAGTATCACCAGTGATCCATTTACAATAACTAAATACACCTTTTAGAGTTAATACTAAAGAATCATTTTCACAAATATATTTTCCCCCTGTAATTCTTACATTTTCTAAAGCTTTTAGATATACATTAACAGTATCATAACTTTTACATCCTGATTTATTAGTAATTGTTACAACATAAGTCATATCTGTTAAAGGAGTACATGTTGGGGTTTTAACAAACGGATCTTCTAAATAATCGTGAGGATACCAACTATAATCATATTCATCACTATTTTCATCATTTCCAATAACAATAGGCGAATTTTTACAAATAAATATATCTTGTGTTTTTTGAACAACAGGAAGATCATTAACAGTTACAGTAATAGTATCAAAATCAAAACAATCTAATTCTACATTTGTAATTTTTAGAATATATTGTGTTGTTTTTAGCGGTTTACAAATAGGATTTAAAATATAAGGATTATCCAAATACTTTGAAGGCGTCCATTCAAACTGCAAATTAGTAGTATCCACCACATCGCCAAGAGTAACACTTTCACCATAACAAATATCTTTGTCTTCTCCTGCATAACCAGAAAATTCACAAGGAGGCACATTATAATCCATCATAATAGGCAGTCCCAGCCTACATTGTCCACCTTCTAAATAAATAGCATGTTTAACAAAATTACATTCTAATTTATCCTTATTAGGATAATTAATTACAGCTAAATATTCACTTGTATCACAGGTTACATAAATTTTGTTATTAGGACCGCGTCTTATCGAACCAAAGGAGCCATCGCCTAAAGCAGAATCTGCAATTACTGTTCTTGAAGCACGTATTTCATCAATAGAGTTCAAAGTTAAATCATATTGCAAAATACTTTTTCGATAGCAAGAACCATAAAATTTAGTACCATCTTCTGAAAAAGCAGCACTATAAGGTATAAAGAATTTTGTTGAATCAATAGATTGTTCAGATTCAGAGTAATTATAAGAAGGAAGAGTTATAGCATTTTTAATATCTATTTTACCTGTCGAGTTATCAAAATCATAAATTTCAAAAGAATAATTATAACGCGAACAATTAATTAATTTATGATGCTTAATATCATACTCTAAATTAAAAACTGTGTTTTCTAAACTTACTGCATCAGCTCCATTATTCAACTTTGTAATAATAGGTTTATTTATTCCATTTCTATTCACTAAATATGTATAAAAACTATTATCAAGACGACAATAAGTTACCAACCAAATATCAGATTGATTAGCATGATTTATGGCTATCAGTTTTTCTACAGCTCCATTAAGCAATTGAATATTTCTTTGATCCCGCAATATTGCACCGCCATCTTCTGCTAATACATCTATAATAGAATACCGCAGTCCATTTGTATCCGCATTTAAACCAAGACTACGTTCAAAAGCATCAATAGTAAACACATAATAATATCTATTAGAACGTGGTTTAGGAACTATAATTACAGAACGTGAAGATGAATAATCACCTTTTAAACCACCTCCATACGAAATATAATTATGCTTTTTATTCCAAACACAAACACCATCAGAATAAAACAACAAATTTCCATGTCTATCAGATATAGTCGCTACACCTTCCATTTGTTCCATCTTTGAACCTGGTAAAAAGATAGGCTCATTATCATCTGTTAGAAATGTAATTCCTGCATGATTCCCAAAATACCAGTTAAAAGTTTCTTTTTGTGCATAACAATTACTGGAAATAAATAACAAAAAAACAACATACAAAAATCCAAATACACAGAAATTATTATTACTCATGCAATACTCCAAATCAAAAAATAAAAGTATATATTATACCTTATTTATAAATATAACAATAAATTAAGATAAAAACAAATATATTCGTTAAAAGTTAAAAATAAAAAAAA
>JAFRQN010000073.1 GCA_017428585.1 Bacteroidota bacterium
AACCAAAGAGTACTACTTTTGCTTATTCTACTGCAACAACACTATTAATACAGAATTATGAAACTAATAAATATTATACTGGTTATATGACTGATAATACTTGTGAGACTATTTGGAATTGGCGTGCAGGCGAATATCAGACTTTAGGAGAAATTAGAAATAGATTATATTTAATAACTTGTAAGCCATAACAAATGATTTACAATATCAATTATTATTATACGTTTGTTATAAATATATATTTATAATAATTAGTTTTAGAAAAAAAAGAAAATAAATATTGAAATAATCATGAACAATAAAGATAATAAATGTCTTCTTATAATCCTTGACGGCTGGGGTATTGGAGATAAATCAGAAGCCGATTTAATTTATAATGGTGATACACCATATTTTAAAAGTCTTTTAAAAAACTGTATCAATTCACAGCTTATTGCTTGTGGTGAAGATGTAGGGCTGCCTGATGGACAAATGGGCAACTCTGAAGTAGGTCATTTAAATATTGGTGCTGGACGCATTGTTTACCAAGATTTATTAAGAATTAATTTAGATATTAGAAATAATACAATTATAAATAATCCTGTTATACTTGATGCAGTAAAAAAAGCAAAACATAATAATAAATCATTACATTTATTAGGATTAGTTTCTGATGGCGGAGTTCATTCTCATATATCGCATTTATTTAAACTATGCGATATTGCTAAAGAAAACGGTTTAGAAAAAGTTTTCATTCATTGTTTGATGGACGGTAGAGATACTTCCCCGACAAGCGGTATTAATTATATTAAGGAATTACAAGAACATTTGACCCATTCTGCTGGTAAAATTGCCTCTATTTGCGGGCGTTATTATACAATGGACAGAGACAAACGCTGGGATCGTATAAAAGAAGGTTATGATTTATTAGTAAACGGCATTGGCGAAAAAGCACAAGATCCGATCCAAGCAATAACTAATTCATACAACAACAAAGTTACTGACGAATTTATTAAACCGATTGTAATGGTTGATAATGATGGGAACCCAATAGCTAAAATAGAAGATGGAGATTCTGTTATTTGCTTTAATTTTAGAACTGATAGACTACGTCAAATAACTACTGTATTAACGCAGCAGGATATGCCTGAGTATAATATGAATACATTGAAATTAAATTATTATACAATGACAGAATATGATAAGACTTTTAAGAACATCAATGTTATATATAATAAAGAAAATATTACCAATACTTTAGGAGAAGTAATTGCCAACGAAGGTCTTACTCAATTACGAATCGCAGAAACTGAAAAATATGCACATGTAACATTTTTCTTTTCAGGCGGAAGAGAACAGACTTTTGATAAAGAGGAACGAATTTTAATTCCTTCGCCTAAAGTTGCAACATACGATTTACAACCTGAAATGAGTGCCTTTTTAGTAAAGGATGCTTTAGTAAATGAATTAAAAAAACAAAAATTTAATTTCATTTGCTTAAATATTGCCAATGGTGATATGGTTGGACATACAGCTATAAAGGAAGCTATATTGAAGGCTGTTCACGTGGTTGACGTATGTATAAAGGAAATAATAGAAACTGCAGCAGAAAATGGTTATAACTGCTTATTAATTGCAGATCATGGTAATTCTGATCATTATATTGATGAATTTGGAAATCCTGATACAGCTCATTCATTAAATCCTGTACCTTGTATTTTAATAAACAGCAAAGAAAATAATAAAAATCCAAAATATAAAAGCATATCAAACGGAAGATTATGCGATGTTGCTCCTACTATTTTAACTTTAATGGGAATTGATATTCCTAAAGAAATGACTGGTAATGTATTAATAAAATAATATATTTTAATGGATTTAAGATTAACTAAAAAAATATCAAATGCATTAGTTCATTCTAACTCAAGTAATTTTTTAAATTTTTCTCAAATAATATCATTTTGCAGTGTATTATTAGGTGCTTTTGCCCTTGTTTTATCTTTATCTATTCTTAATGGTTTTGATTTTGAGTTAAGAGAAATAGCGAAAAAATTTACTTCTGATATTGCTTTGCATACTATTAACGGCGATTTCATATATAATATAGATAGCATTAATAAATGTATTTTACAAACAGAAGATGTAAAATTTACAACACCTGTAATTGCATCTGAAGGATTGGTATCTAATAAAAATTATACAGGTGGAATTACTATACAATCTCTTGATTTAAAAAATCCAGTAAACAATTTATCAAATAATATTATTTCAGGCAGACTGAGTTTTTCAAATAATAATGCTAAAGAAATCATTATTGGACAAACTTTAGCACGCAAATTAGGTGTAAAAACTGGAGATAAAATTCTTTTATATGCTTTAAAAAATAACGAGAATATAAATTTTTCATCCGTTGCTTATGCACAATTTACTATAAATGCGGTATATCATACTGGAATGCTTCAATATGATGAGACTGTAGTATTTTGTCCAATGAACACATTGGGAAAATTATTAGAGATGCCTGAAAACACTGCTTCATATTTTGAAATATATATTAAAGATATAAATAAAGTAGATGATATTGTTTTAAAACTGGAAGATCAATTAGGCTATCCTTTTTTCCCTATTTCATACTATGATATGAATCAATCTATTTTCGCATGGATTGAGCTGCAAAAAGAACCTATTCCAATAGTATTAGCTATTATAAGTTTTGTTGCAATATTAAATATAATAACAACATTAATTATTACCGTTGTAGAAAAAACACGCTCCATCGGTATTTTACAAACGCTGGGATTAAAAAGAAACAGCTTGGTTAAAATTTTTGTATTTCAAGGAATAAGAACTACTATTTTAGGTTCGGTTGTTGGATGTTTATTGGCTCTTATATTATGTATACTGCAGATGTCTTTTGGAATTATTAAATTAGACAGTACTATTTACTTTTTGGACAGCCTGCCTATTAAATTAGAGTTTTGGTATTTTGCTGTAATTATCGGAACAACAACTCTATTGGCATTATTAGCATCATTTATTCCTGCAAGAATTGCTGTTAAAATTACTCCTCTGCAGGCTATAAAATTTAAATAATATTATTAGAATTTATAATTTATTAATCTATAAATTTAAAATAAAAATATACTCTATCAAAAGATAGAGTATATTTTTATTTTCTTTATGCAAAGTAATTATGCTAAATCTTGAGCAACAAAAGGTATTAAAGCAAGATGTCTTGCATATTTTATTGCTTTTGCTATTTCTCTTTGTTGTAATGCATTTACACCTGTGATTCTCTTTGGAAGAATTTTTCCTAAATCATTTGTATAACGTGATAATGCTTTACCATCTAAATAATCAACAACACGACGGTCGCCCATAGGGTTAACCTTTCTTTTTTCTACTCTGCGTTGTTTGTTATTTTTATTTCCAGGAGTATTTATACCCATTTGCATTGGGTAAAGAGAACCATTAGCAGGACGATTGTTTTGGTTAAAGTTTTTTCCAGATTTTTGATTCATAGTCTCTATTTTTTCCTCCCTGCAATAATACTTTGTGATT
>JAFRQN010000074.1 GCA_017428585.1 Bacteroidota bacterium
AAGGTCAATTTATTAGACAGGCAATGTTAAGCCACTTTAATAAATTTACTGGTACTCTTGGACGTATTGCTATAAGAGCTGCTTTATTGTTGGTAGAAACTAATTTAACTTATGATGTTGTTACTAATATAGTAGATCAATTAGAAGCTGCTAATTTCCCAAAATCTTCAGAATGTGTTACTGTTAAAGTAAGACCTGTTTTAGGAATACAGTATAAGCAATATAATTTTAGCGATGAAGAAAATATTGGAAGTTTGATTGGTCAAATTGAAAATTTCAATAATAGACGCTATAAAAATAAAGTTGATAACCCTCAACCAAAAGTTAATGTTGAAAAACGATTGCTTGGCGTTATTGAGCAAGCGGTAAAAGATTCTGCTAAACATCCAGAACAGGTTATTAGCCGTATGCAGAATTACTTTAATCAACGTGCATGGTATCAAGTAAAAGATAAGGGAATGAGAACGAAAATCAGAGATGAATTTGGGACATTACTTTATAATGCATATATGAAAAAAAATAAAATAAATGAAGCTAATAATGTAAAAGATGTAATTGATAGTGATAAAGCTTTGTTTGATTCTAAATAGTTTTTAAATTCGAAATAAAATGGCAAATAAAAAAACACTGGTAATTGTTGAATCCAGTTCAAAAGCAAAAACAATAAATAAATATTTAGGAAAAGATTTTTTAGTAGAAGCATCTAATGGTCATATAAAAGATATAGTAAAAAATACACTTGGTGTAGATGTAAAGAATGGTTTTACTATAAAATATGCTTCAGATAGATCAAAAGCAGAACTCATCAAGAAGTTAAAAAATGATGCTTCTAATGCTAAAAATGTATTAATTGCTACCGACCCTGATCGTGAAGGTGAGGCTATTGCATGGCATATTGCTACTGAATTAAAAGATAATAATGATGATATTAAAAGAGTAACTTTTACAGAGATTACAAAAAACAATATTCTAAAAAATATTGCTAATCCTCGAAGTATTGATATGCAAATGGTACATTCACAGCAGGCACGGCGTGTGATGGATCGATTGATTGGTTTTAAAATTTCAAGTTTTGCGTCAAATGCTTTGGTAAAAAATGTAACTACTAATGCTTTATCAGCAGGACGTGTACAATCTGTTGCTTTACGGTTTATTTGCGAACGTGAAGCAGAAATACAGATGTTTACTCCTATTGAATACTGGAAAATCAATTCTGATTTTGCAACAATTAAAAATGATATTTTTTCAGCTGAATTAATAGAATTTGATGGGAAGAAAATTGTTAAGCCAGAAGGCAGTATGACTGCTCATACAGAGGAAGAAAAGAAAAAGATTGAAGAAAAATTAAATAAGCAGCATTATATAAAAACAAAAGAACAAGCTGAAGATTTATTAAACCGTATTAAGAATTCGGAATTTAGTATTTCAAAAATCAAGAAAGAGCAAAAGACTGAAAGACCAAAACCTCCTTTTACAACAAGTCAATTACAGCAAGATGCTTCTCGTAAGTTGGGGATGAAAAATGCTGATACAATGAAAATAGCGCAAGAGTTGTATGAAGGTGTAGATTTAGGCGGTACATTAGGGCATGTCGGATTAATTACATATATGAGAACAGATTCTGTTCGTATAAGTGATGATGCTGTTGCAGCTTGTAGAGACTATATAAAAGATAAGTACGGCAATGATTATCTGCCAAAAATTCCAAATGTATATAAATCAAAATCAACAAATGTACAAGATGCTCACGAGGCTATCAGACCAACTTCAATGGAATATACGCCTGAATTTATAGAGAAAAATATTGTTGCATCAGCTGACAGAAAAAGGAAATTAGTAAAATTATATAAATTAATATATAATAGATTTTTAGCTTCTCAAATGGAGAATGCTTTAAAAGAAAGTACAACTGTAACAATAAAAAGTGCAGGTGATGATTTTGTTTTTAAGTCATCGGGTTCAATCATTAAATTTAATGGTTTCTTAGCTGTTTATGGCAATGAAGAAGAAAAAGAAAGTCGCTTGCCTGTAGGATTGGAAGAAAATCAGACTGTTACTATTAATAAATTGGATAAATCTTTAACTCAGACTAAACCAAACGCTCGTTATAATCCTGCAAGTTTGGTGGCAGAACTTGATGAAAAAGGAATAGGACGTCCAAGTACTTACGCAACTATAATTCAAACTTTGCTTACAAAGAAATATATTGTTGAGGTTAATAAAGCATTTGTTCCAACAGAATTAGGTATAACATTAAATAGTGTATTGGTAGAAAATTTTGATAGCTTGTTTAATGATAAATTTACTTCTGATATGGAACAAGATCTTGATGAGATTGCAGAAGGAAATACAACATATCTTGATTTATTAAATAAATTTTATAAGCCTTTTTCAGAAAGTTTGCAGGAAGCTATCAATAAGCAGTCATCTTCTGATAATGCAATAAAATGTGATGTATGCGGTGGCAATATGGTAATAAAGGTAAGCCGTAAAGGACGTTTCCTTGGTTGCTCAAATTATCCAGAATGTAAAAATACTAAACCATTGCCATCTTCTGCTAAAGAAGAAAAGCACGAGCCTGTTATTGCAGAAGGAATTGTATGTCCAAATTGTGGAAGTCCTATGTATATTCGAGAGAGCAGATATGGCAAGTTTTATGGCTGTTCAAACTACCCTAAATGTAAAGGGATTTTGCCAATAAAATCTGATATTGTCTGTCCAGAATGTGGAAAGGGTACATTAATAGAGAGATATTCAGCTAAAACAAAAAAACGTTTTTGGGGTTGTTCAAATTATCCAGAATGTAATTATTTAACTAATAATGAACCAGTTAAGCATACTTGTCCTGAATGTCATAGTGAGTATATGGAAATAAAATATAGGAAAGTTGAAGATGGGTTTGAAAAATATCTGAATTGTCCTAAATGCAAGAATAAATTGGAATTAAAAGATAATAAATAGTACTTTATTGGGGTATTATAAAAATAAAAAAGCAGGATAAAAATCCTGCTTTTTTATTTTTATATTCCTGTTTTGTTAGTATTAAATATAATTAAAGTTTTTCTATTTTCAATATTTCAAATTTATTTATTAATCCTGATGGAGTTTTTAGTTCAAAAGTATCGCCTACGCTTTTTCCTAACATTGCTTTTCCCAAAGGTGAAGTAACAGCAATTTTATTTTCTTCAAAGTCTGCTTCGGCATCACTAACCAATGAATAAACATCCTCAGATTTGTTTTTTAGATTTTTTATTGTAACTTTTGATAAAATATATACTTTATCAGTTGGGAAATCACTTGATGATATAATTTGAGAATTAGCTAATAATTCTCCAAGATGACTAATCTTTAATTCAAGTAAACCTTGTTCTTCTTTTGCTGCATCATAATCAGCATTTTCTGATAAATCACCATGAGAACGAGCATCCGCTATTTTTTGTGCTATTTCCTTGCGTGCAGTTGTTGTTAGATAGTGGTACTCATCTTCGATTTCTTTCATTTTTTCTTTTGTAAGGTATACTGTTTCAGACATTATAACTCCAATTTACAATAAAAAGAAACCTTCTCACTTGTTTTTAAGTCAGAAGATTTCTATAAAAGGAAAAATATTATATAAAAAATCTTATATTTGCATATATTTATATTTCAAAAATAATAAATTTTTTGTGATTTACAAAGAAAAAATTATTTTTATATATTTAATTGTTATAATTTTATTAAAAATATATGAAAACGATAGTTGCTCAGGCTACTGCAATAGGAATAAGCGGTCTTGCTGTCATTCGAGTATCTGGTCCGCAGTCTTTTGAGATTGTATCAAAAGTATTTAATGGAAACAAAAAAATATCAGAAGTAAATTCACATACAATACTTTATGGCAATTTTATAGATAATGAAAATATTATAGATGATGTTACAATTTCAATTTTTAAAAGCCCACATTCTTATACAGGAGAGGATGTTATTGAAATAGGCTGCCATGGCGGAAAGGTTATTACATTAAAAATAATAGATACTTTGATTTGCAATGGTTGTGTACTTGCAGGTCCTGGAGAATTTACTCAGCGTGCTTTTGTGAATGGTAGAATCGATTTAGTACAAGCAGAAGCCGTTGTTGATTTAATTCATTCTACTTCATTAACAGGTGCAATAACGGCATCTCGACAATTACGTGGTGGATTTACTAAACATTTAAATAAACTATATGATAATTTGGTAAAAATTGCTTCTTTACTGGAGTTGGAATTAGATTTTGCCGAAGATGCAATTGATATTGCCAACAAAGATGAAATAAATAATACCTTATTAGAAACTAAGCTTTTATGTTCTAAACTTATTGCTTCTTATAAATCTGCCACTATTCTGCGTGATGGATTTTATGTTGCTATTGTTGGACTGCCTAATTCTGGAAAATCTACTTTATTTAATGCATTGCTAAATAAAACAAGAGCTATTGTTAGTGATATTCCTGGTACAACACGTGATTATATTGAAGATGGAATGTTTATTAATAATGTAGCAATAAAATTGATAGATACTGCTGGTTTAAGAAAAACAAGTGATTATGTTGAAGCAGAAGGAATTAAATTGGTTTATGATAAAATTTCTGAAGCTAATTTGGTTGTTTTTTTGCGTGATATTACTGAAAACACAGAACAATCATTGAAACTATACAATAATATTAAAGAAAAATATAATGACCAAACATTTTTATTGGTTAATAATAAAAGTGATCTTATTAAAAATTCCAGTTTCCATGATAACAATCATAATTGCATAAATATATCTGCAAAAAATCCCACTGATATAGAAAAATTGAAATCAGTTATATGGGATATAGCTAATAATTGTGTGGACAAAGACGAAGATATATTATTGAATCAAAGACAATTTATTCTATTAAGCAATGTACTTCAGGCTGTAAATAGTGCGATTGATGGGTTAGAAAAAAATATGAGCAATGAGTTTATTGCTATTGATATAAAAAATGCAGCGGAAAATTTGGGTGCTGTTTCAGGCAGACAGTGGAATGAAGAAGTGTTAAATTCTATTTTCAGTAAATTCTGTATAGGTAAATAATATCAATAATTAAAAAATGAAACTATTTAGAATATAAATACGTATATATAAAGATTTAGCAAACAACATTATATCATTTTTTTTTGATATAAGATTTTTATAATTTATAATTTTTAGGACTAAATAAAATGAGTATTATACTTGATGTATGGGCAAGAGAGATTTTAGATTCAAGAGGAAATCCAACAATAGAATGTGAAGTCATCCTTGAAAGCGGAGCTTTAGGAAGAGCTGCGGTTCCAAGTGGTGCAAGTACAGGCGAACATGAAGCTTGTGAATTAAGAGATGGTGATAAAAAACGTTATAATGGCAAGGGTGTAACAAAAGCAGTTGAAAATGTAAATACTATTATTGCTGAAAAGTTAATAGGAATGGATGCGACAGAGCAAAAGCAAATTGATAATTTAATGATAGAACTTGATGGAACACCAAATAAGACTAAATTAGGTGCTAATGCTATGCTTGCTGTTTCGCTTGCATGTGCTAAGGCAGCTGCAGATTATTATGAAGTTCCATTATATAAATATATTGGTGGTTTGCAGGCAGAATTGCTTCCAACACCTATGATGAATATATTAAATGGTGGAAAACATGCTGATAATACAGTGGATATTCAAGAATTTATGATTATGCCTGTAAGTGCTCCTACTTTTAGGGAAGCATTGCGTATGGGAACAGAGGTATTCCATAATTTGCGTACTGTATTAAAGGGAAGAAATTATAATACTGCTGTTGGTGATGAAGGTGGTTTTGCACCTTCTTTGAAATCAAATGAAGAAGCATTTGAAGTTATTGTTGAGGCTATAAAAAAGAGTGGATATGAACCAGGGAAAGATATATTATTAGCTATTGATGTTGCGTCAAGTGAAATGTATGAAGATGGAAAATATAGATTATTTAAATCTAATCCTTCTGTTTTACGTACTACTGATGAAATGATAGCTTGGTATGAGGAAATTTGCAATAAATATCCTATAATTTCTATTGAAGATGGATTAGATCAAAATGATTGGGAAGGCTGGAAAAAATTAACTGACGTTCTTGGAAATCGTATTCAGTTAGTAGGTGATGACTTATTTGTAACTAATCCAATGTTCTTAAAGAAAGGAATTCAAAATAAAGTAGCCAATGCTATTTTAGTTAAAGTTAATCAAATAGGTACTTTAACAGAAACATTAGAAACTATTAAGATAGCACAAAGGAATGGTTATAATACTATAATATCTCATCGTTCTGGTGAAACAGAAGATTCTACTATTGCTGATATTGCTGTAGCAACTAATGCTGGACAAATTAAAACTGGTGCACCAAGTCGTTCTGATAGAGTTGCTAAGTATAATCAATTATTACGAATTGAAGAATATCTTGATGATGATGCTGTGTATTCAGGTGCATCATTTGTTGATAAATTGAAAAAGAATAATTAATTATTATTTAATTAATTTAATAATATATAAAAGAAGTGGTTATAATTAAAATTATAACTGCTTTTTTTATTTATTTGTTAAAATAGCTTATATTTGAAAAATCAGTTTATTCGATATTTATAAAAAATGGCATTATTATGAAATATAAAATTATTTTTGCTTTAGTTTTTGTTAGTTTTTTTGCTTGTTTAACTGCTTTTGCTCAAGGAGTAGTAATAGAAAACTTGTCTTCTGTAAATAAATTTACTCCTCTGTTTGAAATAGGCTTAGGAACTGATATGAGTACCGCATCAAGTTATTTTTTAAATAATGGCGATAATTGTATTGCAGATACCGTTTATTATAAAAATGAAGGGGATACTGTATTTACGCCATATCCTTATACTACAGATTTGAAACAGAATACTTATAGTATTAATTTCAAATTATACAATCCTTATGATTTATATTTTCTCAAATCTATTAATTTAGAATTTCCTTTTACATATACTTCTTTGGAAGAAAAATTTATGTATGATTCTTTAACTTATTCAGTACGGTATACACGTAATAAAGATAGCAGATTTGATTTAGAAGGTATGTATGTAGGATTAAATTTTTTTGATATTGAATTAAATCCAATAAATTTTAAGGTATTTTCCCGATATTATCTTCCATTTTATAAATACAAAGAACAATCTGATTCTACAGATGATTTAATATATAATAAACAAATTGAATTAGGAAGAAG
>JAFRQN010000075.1 GCA_017428585.1 Bacteroidota bacterium
TTCCTGTAAATAATGAACATGGCGGCATTCGATTATTTAATAAAAGTAATTTTGAGATTAAAATAGATTCTGTATCAATTATTGATGAAGATAATAGTATTAATGGTTTTATTATAGATGAACTTGTTTTAAACTCTTTGGAAGGTAAAACTCTTTTGCCCCAACAAGAATATATAATTCCTGTAGATTTCCTGCCTATGGAATTAAAGAATTATAGAATTACTATTTGTTATACTTCTAATTTAGGGTATAATTCTTTTTCTGTTTTGCGCGGCAGAGGTGTGTTGCCTAATTATCAAGCAAATGATGCAGAGTTTGATACTTTATTGATTAATAATTGGGACTATCCTGTATTGAGAAAATTAATAATAAATAATTTAAGCAACAATGTAATAAATAATCATAGTTGGGATTTCCCTGATACATTGCATATTTATGGTGTAGTGTCTGACGATCAATCTGTTGGTATAAATTCATATAGCAAGAATGGATTTAAACTTGAATTTGACGAACAAATATTTCCTTTAACAATATATCCTGGTGAATCTTATAGTTTTGATTGTTACTTTGTACCTTCAAAAATAGGTTTGCATGAAGGAAATTTGCATTTCATTACTGATGCTGTTGAAGACAAATTGATTAAATTTTCTGGCTATGGAACAGGGAAGAAAATAATTGGACAAAGCAACAAGTTATTATTATGTAAAGGTGAAATTGGTACTATTAATTGCTTAATTAAAAATAATGGCTTTGAAGAGGTTATCTTAAATAATTTTTATATTCCAAATAGTAATTCTATATTTTTTATTAAAGATGATTTAGATAGTATTAGATTAAAACCTAATGAAGCAATAAGAATAGATATCAATGTAGTTCCTAAGAGCTTAGGCGAGTATCAAACATATTTAAAATTTAATGTCAATTATAGCGATTATACTTTATTGGATTCTATTGAATTATTTGCTGCATCTGAATTGACTTCTAATTTTACTTCTGTTTCCTTATCACATGATAAAATAAAAATTGGAGAAGATTTGTGGTATAAAGTATCTTTAGATGAAAATGAAGGGTTAGAAAAATATAATATTGACAGTATTAATGTACAACTCCATTATAATTCCGATATGTTGCTGCCTCAATTGGAAAATATTCAATTGGAGGATGTTTTATCAGGTAAATTTTTTGTGTATGATACAAAAATTGATTTATATAATAAAAATATAGATATAATAATTAAATCTATTACGGGAGATGTATTATCGACGACTGGAGAATTGTTTTCACTTCCTTTTACTACTTTATTCCCATTAAAAGGTGATAAAACTGTAACAATATCAAATAATATTAATACCAATTATGCTTGTATAGCGTTTGTTCCTTCTGATGTTGTTATTGAGTTAGAAGAACCTTGTGCTTATGAACTTAGACGAATTATGTTCTCAAGTACACCATACGATTGCAAAGTAAAAAACAATATTCCAATTATTGACGAAGATATTGAACTTGAGTTTTCGATAGGATTTGATAAAGCAGGTACAACTTGTATAAATATTTATTCTTTAGATGGTTCTTTGATTGGTAGTTATATTAATGATAAATTGGAAAGCGGACTATATAATTTAAATATCAATACTGATTTTCTTTCTGCTGGCAGCTATTACATAATCTTTTCTTCTGGAAATTACAAAAAACAATTAAGTTTTATAATTTTATAGAGTTTTATTATAGATATTATTTTAATATATAAAATATCTTGCAAAAATATAATACCATTCTTTTTCTAAATTTTTATCCTAAATAATTTATTTTTATGAAAAAACAATTAAATTTATGTATTTTTGTAATCTATATATTTGATATTTTAAATAAAGAATAATACGAAACTTAATCAATAAAGTACTTATATGAATTGGAAAAAAAGAACAGCAAAATGCGGCGAACTTACTATAGAACAAACAGGGGAAAAATTTGTTCTTAATGGTTGGGTTAGTAATGTTCGTGATATGGGAGGATTAATATTTATAGATTTGCGTGATAGATACGGTATTATGCAATTAGTAATTGAACCTGAAAATAATCCTCAATTAGCAGAAAAATCAAAAGAATTAAAATCAGAATATGTTATTTGGTGTGAAGGAACATTAAGAGAACGTTCCAATCCTAATCCGAAACTAAAAACTGGGTATATTGAATTATTGCTAAGTGATTATGGTGTAATCAATAAATCAGAATTGCCGCCTTTTGAAATAGTAGATGATTTAGATACTAATGAAGAAATAAAGCTTCGTTATCGCTATTTAGATCTAAGACGTCCTATATTACAGCGTAATTTTATTATAAGAAATCAAGTCTATAATATCATGCATAGATATTTTGAAAAGAATGGTTTCTTAGAAGTAGAAACGCCTATTTTAATGAAATCTACTCCAGAAGGAGCACGTGATTTTCTTGTTCCAAGTCGTATAAATAAAGGAAAATTTTATGCTCTTCCTCAATCCCCTCAGATATTTAAGCAAATATTAATGATTTCTGGTTTTGATAAATATATTCAAATAGCTAAATGTTTTAGAGATGAAGATTTACGCAGTGATAGACAACCAGAATTTACACAAATAGATTTAGAAATGTCTTTTGTAGAGCAAGAAGATATTATGAACTTGTTGGAGGGATTTGTAAAAGAGTTGTGGAAAGAAATTAGAGGTATAGAAGTTAATGCTCCTTTTAAACGAATGACTTATGAAGAGGCTATGTGTCGTTTTGGAAGTGATAAACCTGATATTCGTTTTGGAATGGAGATTATAGATATTAGTGAACTTGTTCGTCATACAGAATTTAAA
>JAFRQN010000076.1 GCA_017428585.1 Bacteroidota bacterium
ACTTTATTTAATAATAATGACATTGAATATATTATAACTACATCAAAAAGTACCTATTTTTTAGTTACAGGTCGTAGAATGTTGAAGCAAAATTTAAGTGATATAGATTTCAAATTTATGAGATCAGCCTGTGAATTAGCTTTATTAGCAATTGAGAACAGTAGATTAATTAAGAAGGAAAAAGACGAAGCAATATTAGAAAGTGAATTAAAAACAACATTAGAAATACAACGTGCTTTACTCCCTAAATCAAATCCTAATATTGATAACTATGATATAATAGGATATTGTAAAAGTGCGAAGATAGTAGGTGGTGATTATTATGATTTTATTAAAATAGATAAAGATAGGTATTTAATAGTAATAGCAGATGTGTGTGGTAAAAGTATTCCTGCTGCATTAATTATGTCTAATCTTCAATCTGCATTAAAAGCACAATTATTTTATGTTTCAGATTTGAAGAAAATTGCAATAAACTTAAATAGAATTATATATGAAAATACTGATATAGATAAGTTTATAACTTTTTTCTTTGGAATATTAGATATTAAAAAAAATGAATTTGAATATATTAATTGTGGACATAATGCTCCTATTTTATATAAAAGTAGAGATAAAAATGTTGAATTATTAAAAGCAAAAGTTGCACCTATTGGAGCTTTTATTCCATCTATTTTTGATAATTACGAAAGTGTTAAAATATATTTAGATATAAATGATAGTATTGTATGTTATACAGATGGTGTTATTGAAGCAAAAAATGTAAATAGTGAAATTTTAGGAGAAAAATGGTTAATAAATTATGTTAAAGATCATCATCATTTCAATGCTATTGATATATTACAAGGAATAAATAATATGGTAATAGATTATCAGTTTATGCAGAATGATGATATTACTTTAGTTGTAATAAAACGAAAATATTAAAATATATGAAAGATGATATGTTATCGGTTAATAATTTAGTAAATGCGTATTCAAATGGATATTTTCCAATGGCAGATGAAAATGGTAAAATAAGTTGGTATTGTCCTGATATACGAGCAATTTTTCCTTTTTATAATTTAAAACAAAAGCATTCTGTTATTAAATTTATAGAAAAAAATAATATTAATTTTACTATAGATAGTGATTTTGAGTTTGTTATAAGACAATGTGCCAATAGAGAAGAAACCTGGATTTCAGATGAGATTATTAATGCATATTTAAATTTATTTGAAAATGGATATGCACATTCTATAGAAACTTGGTGTAATAATGAAATTATAGGCGGATTATATGGTGTATCTATTAATTCAGCATTTTTTGGTGAATCAATGTTTAGTTTAGTTTCTAATGCATCAAAGGCTGCATTTTATTGCTTAATTTCTCAATTAAAGCAAAAAAGATTTATATTATTAGATTCTCAATTTATTAATCACTTTACTGCACAATTAGGAGCTATTGAAATTTCAAAAGATGTATATTTACATTTTCTTCGTTCTGCATTAAATATAGAAAATTATTTTGTATAAATAGTTTATTTTAGGTGAAAATATAATTTTTATATGGCTTAGTATATAAATTAAATTATATCTTGTAAAATAATATTTGCTGCATTAAATGCAGCACCTTTATGTCCAAGAATTTCTCTTATTTTATTAAATTCTTGTTGTTGTTTTGTACATAAATCATGATTGTTTAATAGGTTTAGTACATTTTGTGCAATTCTTTTTGGTGTTGCTTGTTTCTGTATACACTCAGGTATAATTTCTTTATTAAGTAAAATATTAGGTAGTGATAAATAATCTAAGTTTACAAGGTATTTACCTAGAATATAATGGGATAAAGATGTTTTGTAAGCCATAACCATATTTAATCCTAATAAACTTGCTTCCAAAGTTGTTGTTCCTGTTTTTACAACTCCTATTTTTGCTCTCCGCATTAAATCAATAGAATTGTTTACTAATTTATAATTAAAATTATAAAATTTTAACATAGAAAAATCATCAGGTGAAAGATTACTTGAAACAGCAAATTCAAACGAATAATTATTCAAATTTTCATTTAATAGATCAGCTGTATTAATAAATAGTTCTAAATTTTTCTTTAGTTCTTGGCGTCTACTACCTGGGAAAAAAGCAATAATATTTTCTTTTTCTTCAAAATTTTTTGATGGAAGATTAAAGATTGGATTGTCTAATAATGGATGTCCAATAAATGTAGCATTGATACCTCTTTGGTTAAAAAAATGTTCTTCGAAAGGAAATACTACTAATAGTTTAGTTATAACTTCTTGTAATTTTTTATATCTATTTTTACCCCATGCCCAAAGTTGAGGTGCTATATAATAATATACAGGAATTTCAATATCGTATGCATACTTTGCTATTTTTATATTAAAACCAGGGTAATCTATTGGAATAAAACAGTCTATAGATTCTGTTAATAACAAGTTTTTACATTTTTTTAATAATTTACTAAAAACTCTATATTGTTTTATTACTTCTATGAATCCTACAACTGCTATTTTGGATATATCTATAATTGATTTTAATCCTTCTTGTATCATTTTTCCCCCTCCTATACCTATAAATTCTACATTATTATATAATAGTTTTATTTGTTTCATTAGAAGAGCACCATGTATATCGCCCGAAGGTTCTCCGGCTATGATCATTATTTTTAATTTTTTGTTTTTAGCTTTGGTCATAATTAATAATATATGGATAATAATAGGATTTAAAGATTAAAAAAATTATTTATTATTCAATTATTGCTATCTTACATGCTGCAGAAGTATTCGTAACGATAGAACTACTTATAATAATATATACTCCTGGTGGCACTTTATTATTATTTTCATCCTTACCATCCCATAAGGTTCGTTTACTATCTGTATATAATGTTTTTATACGTTTGCCATCTGTTGTTAATATACGTATTTCGCTTCCACTAACTAATCCATCTATTGTTATAAAAGAATGTTTTTCTATATTGAATGGACTAGGATAGGCAATTAATGTATATTTATTATCAGGACGTATTATAGATGTCTGTGCTGTATATAATCCTGTTTTTGTTCCAAGATATAGAGTGCCTGTTTCTTGGTTCATCAATAAAGAATATATTTCATTTGTTTTTAAAGGTGAATTAGATGTGGTTATACTACCAAGAGTATCATCTGATGTATTTAAAATAAAAACGCCAGAATTAGTTGCTATCCATTTATTACCTATGGCATCTATAAATATATCATTTATAGTTTCGCCTTTTAGGAAACTAAAACTGCTGACAATAATATTCCCATTATTAATTACTGAATATGGATTTAAGATTATAGATATACCATTTGATGTTCCAATCCAAATTCTAGAATGTATTTTATCGACAGCTATACAATTTGCATCATTATTTAAGAGATTAGGATGGGTCGATGTATTTATATTTCCAAAAATATCATCGTATATATTATTTTCTTGTTTTTCATTTAAATAAATTATTCCTACAGTATTTAATGCTCCTATTAACCATTTGGTATCGTAATTGTCTATTACTATATTATAATACATTCTATTTTGGGGTGAGAAAATATTTGTATATGTTCTATAATTAGAATAATCTGTATTGTATGTCATCAAAAGAGAACCAGAAGTACGAGCACCATATATAACAGTCCATGGTTTACCATTTGAATCAAAAGCAGTTTCACCTGCTATTCTATAGTTATCTGAATAGGGTGTCATTGGAGAATTATGTTCATTTATAATAGTATATTTTTTTGAAATATCGTTTGTGTTTTCATCTATAATTACTAAACCTAATCCCCAACCACCAGCAAATATTTTATCATCTTTTGATACTGAAATGGAATTAAACTGTTCGTTTATACTAAATGGAGCATCAGAATGTAGATTGTTATAATTAATCCATGTATGACCATCGTAAGACATAATTCCACCACTTGTTTTATTGTTTATGGAATTATCTGTAACTGCATATATTTTACCTTTTGAGTTTATAGCTAAATCCATAAAATAATTTGTACAAGGTGTATTTGGTGTTAACATAATATAAGATTTTAGATCTTTATTAATTAATGTTGTTCCAAGTTTATTATAATTAAAGCTAATTATATATTTAGAATTATTAGATTTTAGTATATTAAAATTATTAGCTTCTGTAGACCAATTAGAGAAAATTTCACCTTGATTTAATATAAATAATTGGTAAGTTGTATTATAAATTAATTGATTGTTAAAAATATCTATTTTTTTTATATTATTATAACTTAAACCATCAGATTGCAAAATTATAGAGTATTCATTATTAAGATAATTTAGTGCATATATATGTGTTCCAAAATTTATGTAGATAATATTATTAAGTTTTGTCATTTGGGCATTTATATAAGTTGTATCATTTGGATATTTATAACTTGTCCAGGATTTGGATAAATTTATTTTTTTTGTGTTAGGTGTTGTATAAGCAATTCCAACTGCAGTAGCAGCCCAAAGTGTATCATTTTGTAAAAATATATTATTAATTGGTGTGTTCTTTTGAAATAATCCAATGGTTTCTATAGTATTAGTAAAAATTCTCTGTGGAATATTAAATTCTGCTAATCCCCATCCACCTGCAATGTAAGCTTTATCATTATATACTATAATATCATTTATAATAGGGTTTGAAAAATTATGATCTCTTATACTTGTTATATGTATAAATTCTAATTCTTCTGTAACAATTTCTATTATACCATCATTTGTACCTAATATAAGTAATTTGTTTTCTATATTTGGACATATTGTTGTAATATTAGAAGATAACAATCCATTTAAATGATTTATTAAAATTGTATCTTTTTTGTCATTATCATAAATAGTTAGTCCACCTGTTGTACCTATCCATAGTCTACCTTGTGAATCAGTAGCTACGGATTGGACATTTAGCATTGAAGTATGTACTTGCCAGTTATCTATGTTAAGGTGTGTATCTGCATATATTGCAGAATTATATTTTAGGAATAAAGTTAGTATAGTTAAAAATAATAATACACTATTTATAGGGAATCTGATGAGTTTTATTTTATAAGTAAATGTAATCATCGTCTAATTATTTTATATTTATCTTTTAGTTTATAAGTTAATTAATAGTTTTGTTATATGGTTGTATCAATAAATTATGATTATTAACATTGTTATTAAATATTGCAAATATCATTCCAATAAAGTTCCATAATGGGGGAGATATGAAATGATTAGCAGAGAAAAAGTTAACAACAAATAATAATAATACTATGTATATAATTATGCCCTGTAATCTATTATCTTCATCACTATTTTTATCAATACTGATATTTAACTTTAATTTATAGGAGTCGTAAAATAAAAAGAAAAACATTCCAATGAATCCTATAAATCCTATAATTCCAGTTTCAGTAAGTGCTACTAAAATAGTATAACCTCCAAAAGTGTATTTACTTTCTGGATGGTATTGGTGAGTACCTAAGCCTATTCCTGTAATAGGAGATTTTTCCCATAATTTTATGCCTTCTTGTGCTGATTCTATTCGTGTTGTAAAAGATTCGCCTGTAATTTGTTTATTAACTTTAGTTCCTCCTTTAACTATACCTTCTATACGTTCGCTAAATAATTCTAAGATACTTATGTTTGAATAATCTTTAACTAATATATCTGTTATTATAACTACAACAAAACTAATAAAACTAATTAAAATAAATTTTTTTAGAAATTTTTTATTTTCAATAATTAACATTAGTATTAGAATAGATGTTATACACATTAGGCCTGTAAGTGAAAAAGTTAAAAATAATCCAATTAAAGCTAAAATAAATACTAATGAAGTAAGTGTTTTATTATTTAGGAAATTTTTTTTATTTTGTACGTAAGGTATTATTATAAATGTAAGTGTATAACTATTAAAAACAGCGAGTGCAGAAGGTTCAGAGAAGAAAGATGTTGCTCTAAAAAAATTTTGAAATTGTAACGAAAGTTGTTGAAAGCTATCTACTTGTAAAGTATTTCTAGCCATAAGAGAAACATTATTATATTCTAGCCATGCAAAAGGTAGTCCAAATGCTCTTGCTATTATTTGATATATACCAAATAAATTTACAAATATGGATAAAATTAACCAAATTTTAATAAATTTACTCCATGTTTTATTATCAATAGGATAAATATAACAAATAATCGTAAATAGTATGATAAAGTAAAAGTGAAAAGAACTTTTTATAAATTGCTGTAATACAACAGAGTTTCCCCAGTATATTGGATAAAAACATGATAATAATACTGCTATACAGATTAAAATTAAAAATTTAAAAGCTGAACTTATGTTTTTTAAATAATATTTTTCTTTTTTTAATAAAATTTTTATTGCTAATAACAGGTATAGAATAAAACAAAAAACAATATTAGGAATTACACCATATCCTCCTATAGAGAATAATTGATACATATCAATTGCTTGAGTTAGTAAAATTAAAATAACTAAAATCTGCATAGTGTATATTTCTTTTATTAAATTGTAATTATAATTATAATTATAATAGTTATATATAATACTAGTTTATTCTTTCAATCCAGCTTTGAATAAAACCACTTTCTGTTGCTGCATTTTTAGCATCATTATAAGTTTTGTAATTTCCAAATCGTACTCTATACCAAGTTCTATTTTTAATGATTTGTTGAGTTATAGAACCTGTAATGCCTTTTTTATTTAACATTTCAAGCCTCTTATTTGCATCCTCATAAGATGGAGAAGAGTATACTTGTACTACGTAACATTCACTATTATTATCTAAAGAATTTGTTGTTATTGTTTCTGTTGTATGTTGAATGCTGGTTTTAATATCAGATTTATTTGTAGCTAAAATATTATTTTCATTCTTTGATATTATTGTTTCTATAGAAGGATTATCTAATTGTTTTAATATTTCTTCAGCTAGAATTATACTTTCTTTATATTTACTCTTTTCTGAAATTTTATGTTTTAATAATGTTTTTTTTATTATTTTATTCTCGGAAATATTATTGTTAATAGTATCTTTATCATTATCGAAAATATTATTACTATCTAATGTAAGTTTTAAATTATTATTTAATTCATTTTCATTTATGTTATTTGTATTTTTTTTGCTTTCCTTTTCAAATATACTAAATTCATCTGAATATGTATTATTATCAAAAAAATTTATAATAGTTTGATATAAAGATTTATCATTGCTACCATTTTTTTTGTTGTAAAAACTATATGTAATAAGTGCTATAAATGATAGTAATAAAAAGATAATTATTAAAAATCTTAAATGATGTTTGTTTCTTTTTGATACAGGAGGATAAACTTTTAAATCTTTCTTGATATCTTTCTTTAGTATATTGATAAACTCCTGATCTAATGTAATTGGTTTAGATTGCGTTGCATCTTCATAACCATATTTTCTTCCAGTCTCAGTTATTTCTTTCCCAAATATTGACATAGTATAAATTAGAATTAAGTTTTAATAATGAGAATAGTTTCTAAAATTGCCACATAAGACCTAATGATGCAAAAAGACTGCGTTCACGATATTTGTCCCATATATAAATAGTACTATTGGTTAAATTATTTAAGGTTAGATTAATCGTGAATTTGTTAATTTTATAATCTGCTGAAATATTTAACATAAAGTATCCATTTACAATATCATTATCAGATGTAGAAGTATATCTTTGTCCATTATATTCTAAAGATACATTCGTTGTCAGTTTTTCAAACCATTTTCTTGCATATGTAGTACTTAGTTTTAATAAAGGCGTGTAAGTTAAATGTTTATCAGATTCTAAAGAATTAAGATTTATATGAATATTTCCAATAATCTTATCTATAGATGATATAGCATAAAAACATTCACCGAATATATTAAATATTGAACCAGAATAATAAGTTAGGGTAAATTCTGCTAATGAATCTAGTTCATAGTTTAATAATCTGTCAGCTAAACGTAATTCAGCATCACCTGTAATTGATAATTTAGTTGTAGGGTGAAACCATATAGCACCATCAAGTTTTAATATATTATATGTATAATCTATAAATGTACGATTAGACATATAAGGATTGTATTGTACTATTTCTTCAAATTCTGTTTTTTCAAGTCCAGAATTTAGATTAAGTTTTAATGTTAAAGATTTATCAATTCTATATTCTAAATTTCCTTCAATGAGTAATCCTGCTCTATTGTTATTCTGAGAATTATCAGCAAATTGGAATCCAACTTTTGCGATTGTAGATATATCTTTGTTAAAGTATGAGACTGTTCCAACTGCTTGATAAAAATTTATACTATTAGCATCAAGATTTTCAAAATTCAATAATATATTGCCTCCTATTAGAAAATTTTTCCAATAGTTTTTGATATCTATATATCCTCGTAGATAATTGTGAGAAAATGCATCACTTATAGTATATTGTCTTATTAATTTGTCATTGGTAAATTTGGAAATATTTATATTGGCACCTACATTAAAGAGTGCATTTTCATATGTACCTTCTGAGGCAATATTTAATTTAAATTGTGTGGCATTGCGATCGAAATAATCTGATGATTTATCTATATAATATTTATGATCTTTGTTAAAACCATAAAGATTATAACTTTTAGTGTTAAAAAGTAATCCTGTATGAGTACGACTACCTCCAAAAATGAAGAATTTATCATCTGCAATGTAATCTGAATTTATATCAATAAAAAATTTATTATAATCTGAATATTGTGCATCTCCAGAACTATGTTCGAATCCTGCTTTTGCATAGATATCAAAATTAGCTAAATCAAATTGGTAAGCACCTTCTATAGATGGAGTATTAAAAAGTCCATAATTCCCCTTGATAAAACCTTTTGAAAATTTCTTCGTTACATAGTGTGTTGGTAGTTCATCTACTTCTAATAATGCTGGTGCTTGTTTATCATATGTGTTAAGCGAATCTAAATCTTTGACATCTAAAGGCATTGGTTTGGCTGGAGCTTGTTTCATGCCTGATCTTATATTTAGTTGTTCTACACCTTCTATTATAAAAGCAGGTAATTCTAATGGCTTTGTATTATCTTTATCTTGTTGTGAAAATAAAGATGGTAAGTATGATACAAAACAAATTAAAATTAAGATATATTTTTTCATATTACTGTCTAATGTTATTTTTATAATTTAAGTTAGAAATATTGATTAATGTAAAAAATTATTTTATTCGTTTTATTCTTGTTTTAGCTGTTTTACCAAATTCATCATCTGGTCTAATTTCAATTATTGTTAGATATATCTCACGTGCTTCGTCTAATTTTTTCCCTTTCTCATATATTTCGCCAAGACTTAGCATTCCTAATGAATACCAATCTTCATAACCAGCGAATTTATCTTTAAGTAATTCAAAAGATTCTGTAGCTTTTTCTATATTGTTATCTCTTAAATATAATTCTCCAATTCTATATCTTGCTTCTGCAGAGATATATGGATTATCATATACTTCGGCAATTTTCTCAAATTCACTTATTGCTGTACTTATATTATTTTTCATTCTATAATACATAGCAATACGATATCTACTCTGATCTCCAAAATCAGTATCTTTATAAGTTTCTGCTACCATATTAAATATAGCGAGTCCTTTTGTAGTATCTCCTTGCCCCCAAGCAAGTAATGCTTGTTCGAAACCAGCTTGAGGTGCAGCTGAATGCTGTGGATATTTATCTAATATTTTTTGAAGAATAGCTGATGCAGTATCAGGTAAATTGTTTTCTTTTAATAATAATGCATATTCTAATAATCCAAGAGCTGCATAATCACTATTAGGAAAATTATCACTTAATTTTATAAAATATTTAACAGAATTATCAAAATCATTAATGGACATATAACTTTTCCCCATCCAATAATATGCTTCAGCATTTTTTTCACTGTTAGGAAAATTTTTTGAGAAATTATCAAATTCTGTTATAGCATCTTTAAATTTATGTCCAGTATAAAACATCTCCGCTTTTTTATAGTGAAAATCTTCTATAAATGGCGACTCTGGATTATTACCTATATATGTATCTGCAATTTTTATAGCTTCTTCTTCTCGACCTAATGCCATAAGAGCATATTGTACACTGCGCATTGCTTCTGGAGCAAGATTACTGCTAGGAAATTGTTCAACTATACTTTTGTAACCTATAATAGCCTCTTCATAATCACCTTTGTTATAATAACAATCAGCTATAGCATAATAAGCTCTTGGTATTAATCTGCTTTGAGGATATGTTGCTATTAAAAAATTAAAATTATCAATAGCTTCTGCATATTTCCCTTGTTGAAATCTTATCCAACTTATAAGATATAGTGAATTTGGAGCAAAAGGTGATTTAGGATAATTTTTAACAAAATTCAACAATGCTGTTATTGATTGTTCGTATTTATTTTCTCTATATAAAGCGTGTGCTAATTGATAAGCTGCATATTGTCCATCTTCAGTATTAGGACCTAGTTTAGATGCTCGTTTATAACAATCTACTGCTTTAGAATACTGTTTAACAAGATAGAAACCATCACCCTGGCGAGTAAGAACTTCAATTGCATATTTTGATTGAGGAAATTCTTTTAGCATTGCCTCAAATACTTGAGATGATTTTACAAATGATTCTTCTCGGAAAAAACTCCAACCACGACCATAATAACTTTCCTCGCGACGTTTTGAATCAGGATAATTTTGTAGTACTCTATTATATATTTCTTCAGAGTTTTTAAACATATCAGAGTGATAATAAGCTTCACCTAACCAAAATAAAGCCTCATCTAATTTTGAAGTATCTTGTGTTTCAGCTAAATATGCAAGAAGTGTTGGTATTGCTTCTGCACTACGCTGAGTAAGCACTAATGCTATGCTTGATTTTAATCGTGCTTCATTTAAATACCAGTTTTTATTAGGTACTATTATATCAGATACAGTTTTCGATAATTGTTCTACTTTTTGATAGTATGATATTGCTTTTGGATATTGTTTGAGTTCAAAATAACTTGCTG
>JAFRQN010000077.1 GCA_017428585.1 Bacteroidota bacterium
AATGGATAATGTAAGAAGCAGAATTTCTTCTAATCCTATTGAAATAAATGGTGAACGTGTATTTATTACTATAAGTGTTGGTATTTCTTCTGTTGCAAAAGGTGATGACTTCAATACATTTACATCAAATACAACGCTTGCATTACAGCATGCTCAAAAACGTGGTGGAAATACAATACAAATATTCCAATAATTGATATTAATAATTATTATTTATATTTTATATAAAAATAGCATCATTAGATGCTATTTTTTTTATTATATATTGTGCTTGATTATATTTTATTTAATTTTATCATCATCAGGTGGTTCTGTTAAGAACATATATGGAGATTCGTTTATAAGTCTTAATGTTTTTCTTAAATTTTTATTTGTTATAGATATTTCTTGAAGTAATGAATTAACTTCCATAAACGAAGATTCCACTCTATTGCTTATATTTTTAATAGCAAAATTAGTATTTTTTACTGTAGTATCATATCCAGCATATATTTTTTCTATTTGTTCAGCGATTTTTGCTTTTTCTAATTCTTTATTTAAATTATTGGTCAATTGATTAAGATGTTCTGCACTTTCTTTTAAGGATTCAACAGTTATTGTTGCATCATTTATCATTGGTGAAGAATTAACTTTTTCTAAAACTTCTGTTAATATTTCTGTTGATTTATGCAGTTCTGATACAATTAAATATAAATCTTTATTATTTAAGAATTTATTAGTTCCTTCTAAAGTACCTGTTAATTCATCTGATATATTATACCATGATATTTTTCCTAATTCATCAATTATATTGCTTGCAGCCAATGTTATTTCACCTATACTGGAAGTGGCTGATGGAATAACAGGGTAAGGTGTTTTAAAATTAATTTTTATGCCGTTGCCTGCTTTTTTATTTTTTATTTCATATAGTTGTAAAAATTTTCCACCTGCAAGTCCTGCCATTTCTAATTGTACTCCAATATCGTCTGTTATTTTTACGGTTTTATCTATTTTTAATATAACTTGTACTAACTTGCCATCTGGTGCTACAGAAACATCATCTACAATACCGCAGGAAACACCTAAATACTTTATAGAAGAACCTGTTTCCAATCCCTGTACAGATTCATTAAAGTAAGTTGTATAATAATCATATTCCTTAAAAAATTGAGTAGCCCCCATCCATAATATAAAACCTACTAATAGGGCAATACCGCTTAATATGAATATACCTATTAAAAATGAATTGCTTAATTTTTTATTATTAGCCATAATTATTTATGTTTTCTATTCTAATATTCTATTGAAAAAGTTATATACTTTTCTATTTTCTTTATAATTAATAAGTTCTGATAAATCACCTTCTGCTATTATTCCCTTTTTAGAAGAATCTAACATTATTATACGATGTGATATGGTTTTTATGCTTGCTAAGTCATGTGTTACTATTACCATCGTAGTTTTTAGCGCTGTATTTAGTTCTTTTATAAGGTTGTCTAATGAAGCAGAGGTTACTGGATCTAATCCAGAAGATGGTTCATCAAAAAACAAAATTTCAGGGTCTAAGGCCATTGCTCGTGCTAATGCAGCGCGTTTTTTCATTCCTCCGCTAATCTCTGATGGTTTATAATTTTGAAACCCGCTTAATCCAACAAGAGATAATTTTAATTCAACAGCATCTTTTATTTGGTTGTTTGATAGATTTGTATATTTGCGTAATATCAATTCTATATTTTCACCAATTGTCATTGAAGCAAATAATCCATTAAACTGAAATAATACTCCATTCCTTCGCATTATTTCTATTTTTTTTTCTTCGTTTAACTGGGTTATATCTGTTCCATTGATTAATACATTGCCTTCTGTCGGAGTTTCTAAGCCTATTAGTTGTTTTAATAGTGTACTTTTGCCACAGCCGCTGCCTCCAACAATGACAAATACTTCACCTTTATTTATATTAAAATTAATATTTTCAAGGATCAGACGATCACCATATTGAACTTTAAGATTTTTTACTTCTATTATTTTTTGTTTTTCTTGCTGCATCATTATTTAATTTTTAATATACTTTTATAATCATTGGATAAAAGTATATTATTAGATATTTCTATTATGTTCGTTGTAAAAAATAATTCTTTTGGTGCTGTATTAATATTAAAACGTGAATTATATTCAAATTCTAAAAATTTTTTTGCCTGTAAATGTGTACGTGTATTATTTAATAATAAATTCCTAATATTCGTTATTATTGTATCTATATCTTTATTTATATTATTATCATTTTTATTATAAAAAGTTTCCTTAATTTTTATTAATTCTTGTATTTCTTTTATATTTTCTATATTTTTTTTGTCTGTAACATAATCAACAAATAAATTATATATGTTGTCTATATTATTTGCTTGATTATAATAATTAGATGTATAAGTACTTATTGTTTCATAGTATAAATTACAAAAAGTAGAGAAAAAGTGATTGTTGTTTAATATAGAAATTATTTTCTCTTGTTCTTCATCTTTATATTCTATATCTGGTTCTATTCCTTTTTTATTCCTTACTATACGTTTATTTTTTGTATAATATGTTGTATTTTTTTCATTGGTGTCAATATGATTTGAAAAGTCAATTTTTTGTAATGTACGACCAGAAGGCGTATAGTATTTACTTGTAGTTAATTTTAATACGTTATTAGTTGATATGTTGAAAACTGATTGTACCAGTCCTTTTCCAAAAGAATTAGCACCGACAATTACTGCTCTATCTAAATCTTGAAAAATTCCTGCTAATATTTCACTTGCACTTGCACTATTTTCGTTGATTAATACTATTAGAGGCAAAGCAGTATCCAAAGGTATGTAATTTGAGATAAATTCATTTGTTGAATTTTTATATCTGCCTTTTATAGTTAATAATTTTTCGTTTTGATTAGTGAAAAATTTAGCAATATTAACTGCTTCCTGCATTAAACCACCTGGATTGCTGCGTAAATCTATAATTAATCCTTGAAGATTATTATTACTTTCGGATTGTATATGATTAAAATGTTTATGGAATTCATCACTGCATCTATTAGCAAAAAAATCTATTTTTATATATCCTATATTGTTTTTTAATAATGCTGATTCTGTAATTGATGGAACTTTTATTATATCTTCTTTTATTTGTATTTCTATTGTGTCTTGAATAATTGTACTGCTATCAATAGATGATTTATTACTAAGGGTACTAAATCTATTTCTTAAAACAACTAATGTGTTAAGTCCTTTTATTTTTTTTGTTTCTAATATCGAGTTATCTGTAATTTTATTTTGATTAAGTGAATATAGTACATCGCCTATATGCAGATTAGCTAGATAAGCAGGACTGTCCTTTATTATTTTTGTTATTATGCATTTACGATTATGCATTGTAATAGTAAAACCAAAACCAGTATAATCACCATTCTGTATCAATTCTATATCATCTATTTGATTTTCATGTATATAAACTGAATATGGATCAAGAGAATTTAGCATGCCGTCTATACTGTTTTTTAGCAGCGTATCTATTGAAACATCATCTATATAATAGTTTAATATAGATTTTACCGCATTTCCATAAGTAGTAAATGCTTGATCAATTCTATATTGATTATTTGTTTCCCAAGCAGCGCTTGTAAGGAGTAGAAATAATCCTAATAGAAAAAAGATTGTACTGATTTTCTTTAAATGCATAATGGTAGTAATAATTATATGTATTAAATAAAATAGATATGGCCAGTTTAACTGACCATTCTATTTTATTAATAACTTGTTATGTTGTAATTGTTAATTATTTAATTATTTATTAGCCCAAATTTGAACTAAATTAACTAAAGTTTCAACTGTTTTTTCTAATGCGTTAATAGAAACCCATTCTGTTCTTGAGTGGAAATTTTGACCGCCTGTATAGATATTTGGAGTAGGGAGACCCATTTCTGTTAATTTTGAACCATCTGTACCGCCTCTAATTGGAGACCAGTAAGGGCTGACACCAGCTTTTTCTGCTGCTTCCCATAAATAATCGCATCCGTATGGATTTTCTGCTAAACTATCATACATATTTCTGTATTGAGTCTTTATTTCCAATTCTATTTTTGCTTTTGGATATATAGCTTGAACTTCAGCAATTATACTTTCTAAAATTTCTTTTTGAAGAGTAAGACCTTCTGTCTTAAAATCTCTTAATATAAATTTTATCTGTGATTTTAATACACTGCCTTCTGCTGCTATTGGATGGATAAAAGGTTTATATCCGTCAGTAGTTTCTGGCGCCATATATTTTGGAAGACGGGCAAGAATGTCACCCATAATTCTTACAGAGTTTATCATTATATTTTTTGCGCTTCCTGGATGAATATCACGGCCAGTTATTGTTATTGTTGCAGCATCTGCACTAAATGTTTCCTTATTTAATTCACCTGGCATATCTCCATCAATTGTATATGCATATTCACAGTTGAATTTCTTTAAATCAAAACAACTTGTGCCGCGTCCAATTTCTTCATCTGGAGTGAAGCCTATACGAATATTGCCATGAGGTATTTCTGGATGTTCCTTTAATGTTTGAACTAATTGCATTATTGATGCAACACCTGATTTATCATCAGAACCAAGTAAAGTAGTACCATCTGTTGTAACTATAGTATGGCCAATACATTTTTCTAAATTTGGGTTTTCTGACATTTTTATAACAATACTTTTATCACCAGGCAATACTATATCACCGCCTTGATAATTTTTTATTACTTGTGGCTTTACATCTTTGCCGCTAACATCAGGAGCTGTATCTAAGTGTGCTAAAAAACCAATTTGAGGAACTTTTTTATTTGGTAAATTTGATGGTATAGTTGCAAATACATAACAATGTTCATCTAAATTTACATCTTGTATGCCAAGTGCTTTTAATTCTTCGACTAATAATTTTGCTAAGTCAAATTGTTTCTTTGTACTTGGTGTTTCTTCGCATTCTTCATTAGATTGCGTATCAATTTTTACATAACGTAAAAGTTTGTCTAAAACTGTTTCTGACATAATTTTTTGCTTTTATTGTTTAAAATTATTTATTTAATTATTTGTTTTTGCAAATCATGTAAATACCAGTAGTTATCTATTGATATTATACTACTATTAAAAAATAATATTATATATTATAATATTATACAAATATACTATTTATTTTTTAAATAATATTGCTTAGTTTTTTACATATTTTGAATATATTTAATTAAATACTTATTGTAATTTGCTTTATTAATTATTGTTTTTTTATAATAATTTCATAAATTTTTGTTATATTACATATTATATTTTATCAAAATAGTATTAATAAATAAAAAGTAAAGAATTATGGAAAAAATATTAAATTATATCGATTCTAAAAAAGATGAGCATCTTGCTCAACTTATTGAATTTTTGAAATTTCCAAGTATAAGTAGTGATTCTAATTATATTAATGGAATGAAAGATTGTGCTAATTGGTTAGTAGAACAGATTAAAAGCATTGGCTTTAAGAATGTTGGTACTCGTAAAAATGTTGCAACAATAAAACAAGATGATGGTACAATCATTGAACGAGAAGGACATCCTATTGTTTATGGTGAATGGTTGGAAGCTGGTCCTGATGCTAAAACTATTCTTGTTTATGGACACTATGATGTACAACCTGTAGATCCTATTAATCTTTGGCATTCAAAACCGTTTGAACCTGAAATAAGAGATGGACGTCTTTATGGAAGAGGTACAGCTGATGATAAAGGTCAGTTATTCTGCCATATTAAATCTTTAGAAGCATATATGAAGGTTTATGGTAAATTACCTGTAAATGTAAAATTATTATTTGAAGGTGAAGAAGAAGCAGAGAGTTCATTGGATGAATTTATTGCAAAGAATCAAGACTTGTTAAAATGTGATTATGTAGTTATTTCTGATACAGAATGGTTTGCAGAAGGTGTGCCTTCTATATGTTATGGATTAAGAGGAATTGCTTATGTAGAAGTAAAAGTTACAGGTCAAAACCGTGATTTACATTCTGGTACTTTTGGCGGTGCTGTAGATAATCCATTGCAAGTATTGGCATGGATGATAACTCAATTAAAAGATAAATATGGAAGAGTTACTGTTCCAGAATTTTATGATGATGTAGTACCTCTAACAGAAGAAGAACGCAAAGAATTTGCAAAATTGCCATTTGATGATGAAGAATATAGAAAAGATTTGGAAGTTGGTGCTTTAAGTGGAGAAATTGGTTATACAACATTAGAACGTGTTTGGTGTCGTCCTTCTTTAGATGTACATGGTATAATAGGTGGTTATACTGGTGAAGGTGCAAAAACTGTTATTTCTACAACAGCAAGTGCAAAAATTTCTACGAGATTGGTGCCACATCAAAATCCTGAAAAAATATCAAGAGATTTAGCTAATTATTTGCGTAAAATAGCACCACCTACAGTTAAAGTAGAAGTTACTGAACTTCATTATGGTTCACCTGTTTTATTAGATATGAAAGGTAAAGGAATAACTGCTGCAATAGATGCTTTAAAAGAAGCTTTTGGAAAAGAAGTGGTATTTATGCGTGAAGGTGGATCTATTCCTATAGTTTCTGTATTTAAGGAAGTGTTAAAAGCTCCTTCTGTTTTAATGGGATTAGGATTGCCAAAAGATAATATTCATTCACCTAATGAATCATTAAAATTAGAAAATTTCTTTGGTGGAATTCGTGCTTCTGCCTTATTCTTTAATAATATGAAATAGTGAGATTTTTATATAATAA
>JAFRQN010000078.1 GCA_017428585.1 Bacteroidota bacterium
AAAAACCTATATTTTTCATAACTCCATCTTCTTATCATACTGAGCCAGAAACTCAAATGTTATTTGATCATGGCTGTTTAGTATTTGATGATGAAGTTGCATTTGCAAAAGCATTAGGAAAAGTTTGCAACCATAAAATATATAACTCTGATGTTTCTTTGCCAGAAGTTGATGTAAAGTAAATAAGAGAAGTTATAGATAATTCATCTGATGGCTATATATCACCTGAAAAAGTTCAAATGTTATTCGATGCTGCTGGTATTCCAAGAGCAAAAGAAATAATTGTTTCAGATAAAAAAGATATTGAAAAAGCATTATCAACAATAGATTTCCCTATTGTAATGAAAGTTGTTGGCCCTGTTCATAAATCTGATGTAGGAGGCGTTAAACTAAATATAAAAGATTTACATACTGCCTTAGAAACATTTGATAAAATGATGACTATTCCAGATAGTACAGGTGTTTTAATTCAACCAATGTTGTCAGGTATTGAATTATTTGTTGGTGCAAAACGAGACAATAGTTATGGACATATAATTTTATGCGGATTAGGCGGTATATTTATTGAAGTATTAAAAGATGTACAATCTGCCTTAGCTCCTGTCGGAAAAGATGAAGCATTAGATATGTTAAAATCCTTAAAAGGATATAAAATACTACAAGGTACACGTGGTCAAGAAGGTGTTAATCAAGATATTTTAGTAGATATTATCTTAAGATTATCTGCTTTATTAAAATATGCACCTGAAATATTTGAAATGGATATTAATCCTTTACTTGGTACAAGTAAATCAATTATTGCTGTTGATGGACGTATAAGAATAGAACATAAATAATATTTTATAAATAATTTAATAATAAAAAAAATGAAAAATTCAAGATTATTTATTTATACACCTATTTTAATTATAATTTCTTCATTATTATTTTTTGGCTGTGGTAAATCAAGCAAATCTGATTCAGCTGCTCTAAATAAAAAAATTACTCTGCATAATATTGAAGAGATAACAAAAGAAATAATAGAAGATAAAAATATATCAAGCTCTGATATAGAACTATTTATTAATTCTATAACAAGATTAGGAGCAACACAAGATTCTATTTTAGGAAAAACAGCTAAAGAATTAATAGATTCTCAAGAAGATTTCCTAAGAGATCGAGATAATGAAATTCTTTCTAATACAAGTACAAGAATAAACTTGTTTTTACAACATTTATTTAAATATGAAGGAATTACAATTAATGATCAAGATAAAAACAATAGATTAAATAATATTATCTTTACTATTGCTAATACTTCAGATAAACCGATAAAAAAAATAGAAGGTCTATTATCTTTTTATTCAAAAGATGGTCAACTTATAAAAATATATAGTTTATCTACGGCAACAGAAATTAAACCAGATAAATCAAAACCTGCAAGATTTTCTATGCCTTTTAAACATGATATAACAAGTGAACGTGATAATATTATTAGAACTTCAAGAGATTTAAACGCTGTTTGGACTCCTACTCTATTAGTATTTAGTGATGGAGAAAAAATAATAGATAAAGCAACAGCTGAAGATCTTAAAAATAAATAATTAATTCATTTAATATTTTAATAGTAATTCAATTTAAAATTAGAAATATAAATATATGCAAATAGGATTAGTTGGATTGCAATCATCAGGAAAAACCACTGTTTTTCAAACTTTAACTCAAATTCATTTAGACAGCTCTACAATGTTAAAAAGAGAATCTAATCAAGCTATAGTCAAAGTTCCTGATGGTCGTTTAGATAAATTAACAAATATTTTTAACCCTAAGAAAAAAGTTAATGCAACAATAGAAATTGTTGATTTGGTTGGTCTACAAAAAGGTGATCACGTTAATTCTAAAGTTATAACACAATTTATTTCAAAAGCAAAAACAAATGATGCTTTAATACATGTTGTTCGTGGATTTGAAGATGTAAATAATCCACATGTAGAAGGAAGTATAAATATAGTTCGTGATATACAGCTCATAGAAGATGAATTTCTGCTTACAGATCTTGCTTTCGTTGAAAGCCGCTTTGAAAAGTTGGAAAAAGATTTAATGAAACAGAAAAATAAAGATGCTATAAACCACGAAATAGAAGCTATGAAAAAATGGCACAACGCATTAGAAAATTCTATTCCATTAAGAGAAATAGAAATCAGCGAAGAGGATATGAAATATATCAAAAATTATCAGCCTCTGACATATAAACCATTACTTATAGCTGTTAATCTTTCTGAAGATTTAGTAAATAAGAGTTCAGAAATTATAGATAATGTAAAAAAAGAAATTAAAGGCAAAAATATAAGAATTGAACCATTTTTTGCTAAAATTGAATTAGAATTATCTCAACTGCCAGAAGAAGAAAAAGCTATATTTATGGAAGAATATGGCTTAACAGAATCTC
>JAFRQN010000079.1 GCA_017428585.1 Bacteroidota bacterium
GAGTTGCCAAAGCAATTTGTAAATATAGGAGATACTCCTATTTTAATAAAAACAATAGAAGTTTTTGAAACGATAGAAGATGTACAAAATATAGTAATATCGGTTCATAGTCATTGGCTAAACTATACAAAAGATTTAATAAAGAAATATAATTGTAAAAAAATTAAAGATGTTGTAATAGGCGGTGTAGAACGTAGTGATTCGGTTCGTGCAGGATTACACCTTGACTGCATTCAAGAAAGCGATGTTGTTTTAGTTCATGATGCTGTACGTCCTTTTGTATCAAAGGATTTGATTTATAATATTATGAATACTGCAGAAGAATATGGTGCAGCAATTCCTGCAATTCCTGTTACAGATACAATAAAGGAAGTTTCACATCAAGGATTTGTTGTAAAAACACTTGATAGAAATAAGTTATCTATGATACAGACACCTCAAGGCTATTGGCCAAGTATTTTAAAGGATGCATACGAAAAAGGTATTGAAGCTAATTTTGATGGTACTGATTCTGCATCTTTTGTTGAGTTTTGTGGTTATAAAGTTTGTGTAGTTCCAGGCGAAATAACAAATTTTAAAATTACCACACCTTCTGATATAAGCTATGCTAATAGTTTGTTAAAATAGTATTAATAGATTTTTATAATATAATTTTATAAAATACTTATGTTGGAGGCACAAAAATTACAAATAAATAATTTATTGGAGCGAATCAATAAATTACGGAGGTTTCTTTGATATTGATAATAAGCATATAGAGCTGAAAAAACTGCAGGCATTAACAGAGAAGACTGAATTCTGGGATGATGCAGAAAATGCTCAAAATATTATGCAGAATATTACAAAATTAAAGGAATGGATAAATGATTTTAACAATGTAGAGGTAAAAGCTGATGAATTAGATATTCTTTGGCAGCTTGCTGTTGAAGAAAATGATATTTCTTTAGAAAATGAAATAAATGACGAAATAACATCTACAGAAAGATGTGTAAATAATCTTGAAGTAAAAAAATTATTATCAGGTGAAAACGATACATGTAATGCAATTTTAACTGTACATGCAGGAGCAGGAGGAACAGATGCTCAAGATTGGACGGAAATGCTTATAAGGATGTATACACGTTGGGCTGAACGTCATAAATATGAAGTTATCTTACTAGATGAAGTTCAAGGTGAGGTTGCAGGCATTAAAGCAGCTACATTTGAAATAAAAGGAAAACTTGCTTATGGTTATATGAAAACAGAAGTTGGAGTACATCGTTTAGTAAGACTTTCTCCTTTTAATACAAATTCTAAAAGGCATACTTCTTTTGCTTCTGTTTTTGTGTATCCATTAATAGAAAATGATAAAATAGAAATTAATATAAATACAAATGACTTAGAAATAGATACTTTTCGGTCAAGTGGTGCAGGCGGTCAAAATGTAAATAAGGTTGAGACAGCAGTTAGAATAAAGCATATACCAACTGGAATTATTGTTTCTTGTCAGCAGGAACGTTCACAATTGCAAAATAAAGAATTAGCAATGAAAATGTTGAAATCAAGATTATATCAAATACAAATGGAAAAAGAAGAGGCAAAAAGAGCTGAAACAGAGAGTTCTAAGAAAAAGATAGAATGGGGAAGTCAAATACGCTCTTATACGTTTCAGCCTTATACAATGGTAAATGATCATAGGACAGAATTAAAGCGTACAGATATACAGAATGTTATGGATGGAGATATTGATGATTTTATACAAGCGTTTTTATTGTTATAATTTTTTTATAATATAATTTTTTTGTATATTGTATAACAAAAATAGATTTTTTTTCGTATATAATAAAAAAAGACAATAATTTTTAATAATATATTATATTTTATATGATTTAGTATAAAATATATTCCGGAGGTAGCGAAATGAAAAAGCTTATATTTGGAATAATATTAATAAGTGGAATTATCTTGCAGGGATGTGTAACTGGTAAGAGTGATTATGACACAGATTATTTTGGTTATACAAGTAATAGGCAACTAAAAGAAAAAAATAATATTCAAGCAGAAACAATTACATATTATGATGATGTAAATGACGATCAGGATATAAATATTAATAATTTTAATGGTGGTATTATAGGAACTGACATTTTTGCACCTTCTTATTCTACAACAGAAACTGATAACAATGGAAATACTATTGTAAATAATTATTATATTAATAACAATGGTTATAATGGTTATTATAATTGGAGATATCCTTATTATTGGAGAAGAGGTGTTTATATTACTGTAGGTGGATGTGGATGGCCATATTGGGATCCATGGTATGATCCTTGGTATTACAGACCTTATTATTCATATTATTGGTATGATCCATATTATAATCCATATTATTATGGTTATTACAGCCCTTATTATTATCGTCACCATCATAGTATATTTGATCATCATCACCATTATGATAAACCAGGTTATATGCCAAAAGCAAGCGAATATGTAGCAAAACCTCGTCCTACTATTCGTACAACTGGTGTATCAAGTGGCAGCTATACTAATAATGGAGGAAATAATAGTTATAATAATACAAAATATGGAACGAACAGGAGTAGTGCAGAAGCTTCATCTACTCGTAGTACATCAGCTTCTTCAACTCGTACTAGTGTTGCAAAAGAAAGTATAAATACAACAAATAGCAGCAATAGTAGAACAACATCTACTTCAAAGGCTTCTGGTAATGGTGCTAATTCTCGCAGTGGTTATAGTACTTCGTCTTCTTCAAGTTCAACAACTACATCTACACCGAGTCGTAGCAGTAGTAGTAGTACTCGAAGTGGTAGTTATAGTTCTGGTTCGTCTAGTTCAGGACGTAGTACTTCTGGATCATCAAGTTCAGGACGCAGCTCAAGTTCAAGTTCAAGTAGTTCTTCTTCTACACGTTCAACTGGGGGTAGAAGATAATATTTGTTAATTATAGAAATTAGGATAAATTTTATGCACTAAAATAATAGCCGATGATAGTTGAAACATCGGCTATTATTTTGTTATTGATTAATTATGAAAAATATAGAAATATTGCGAAATAAGGTTAATAAAATTAATGAAGATATAGTAAATTTATTAATCGAACGTAAAACAATAACTGATGAACTTATACAGGAAAAGATTGATAATCATCTACCAGTATTAGATACAAAAAGAGAAAATGAAATAATAGAATATTTCATAGAACATAAAAAAGAATTGAATCCTGCTTTTATAAAAAAAATATTTAATTTAATTTTTGAAGAAGCCAAACGTAGATATTATAAATTAGAACAATTAGATAGTATTGAAGCATATTTAAAACGTAAACCTATTTTAATTGCTGGGCCTTGTGTAGTTGAATCGTTAGAGCAAATTTCAAATATAGCTAATCTTTTATCTAAGTATGGTATTAAATTTTTACGTGGTGGTGCTTTTAAGCCACGTACTTCTCCAAATTCATTTCAAGGATTAGGAGATCTGGGTGTGGAATTATTGTATAAAGCCGCTCGTGCGAACAATATGTTTACCGTTACAGAGGTACTTGAATCGGAACAATTAGAACGTAACTATGATTTTATTGATGTTGTTCAAATAGGTGCCCGTAGTATGACTTCTTATGGATTATTAAAATCAGTAGGTTATCTAACAGCAAAAACAAAAAAAGTAGTATTATTGAAGCGAGGACTATCTGCGACATTGAGTGAATTTTTACAGGCAGCAGAATATATATTGCAGGCTGGAAATCCTAATGTTGTTTTATGTTTACGAGGAATAAGAACTTTTGAACAAATAGATTCAAATTTAAGATTTACGCCTGATTTAGCGTCTATATTGGAATTAAAAGAAAAAACGGGACTTCCTGTTATTTTTGATCCTTCTCATTCTGGAGGATGCAGTGATTATGTTATAAATATATCAAATGCAGCTTTACAGCTTGGTGCTGATGGACTTATGGTTGAGACGCATGATAGACCGTTAGAATCTAAAGTAGATGCTCATCAAGCAATTCATCCAGATAAAATTTTAGATATTATTAATTTATAGTTAATGTTATATATTTTTTTTAGATTTTTTTAATTTTGCTATTATACTTGTTTTAATATACCTAAATTCGCTTTTAAATATATTATTTTTAAGAGTGATTTCATTAAACTTATTTTTATCTTTTATTGGTTGATGTTCATTTATTAATGTGGTTAATCCCGAATAGAACATTGCTGTAACACATTCAAACAATATAATAGGATTTCTTTTTTGATATATACCTTGTAAAATTGTTATTAAAGAAATAATATTTGCTCTTACAACAGCTCTAATAAAAGAAAAGTATTTAAATTGATAACGAATATGTTGCTTAGACATCTGTATCCAACGCCAAGAACTGCCTCTATTGGCTTGTGCAGCATTATGGACAGAAATGATATTGGGATAATATCTTATGTTAAAATTGGATAAAATAGCTCGTGTTGAGAAGTCTAATTCTTCATGACCAAATCCCCAAAATCCTCCTATTGTATCAAATACTTTTTTTCGGATAGCAACTCCTCCACCCATAAAATAGTTTGATTTATAGCCTTCATCAGGGACATTATTTTTATCTATCTTAAAGGGATACCATTCTACAATATGATTATTTGCTTTTGGCAGCATCATTTCTGTAGCAATTATATCTATATTATTGTGTTTTTCAAATATTGATGCAACTTTTTCCAAACAATCGTTATTTAGAGGGTGTGAATCATCATCACTTCGCCAAATTATTTCTCCATGTGCTAATGACATTCCTATATTTGCAGCTTTAATATCAATATTATCAGGCAAATATAAATATTTGACCATAGGAAATTCTAATGGAAGTTTTTCTTTTGTACCATCTACAGAAGCATTATCTATTACTATTAATTCTATATCTTTATAGGTTTGGTTAAGATAAACATTAAGTGTTTTTCTTAATTCTTCCCATCTATTATATGTAATTATAACTATACTGATTTTCATATTATAATTATTTCTTTTCAAATTTAATATAGTGTGAAAATGTAGGATCTACTTCAGGATTAGTTGATATTTTTAGATATGCACCAATCTTCCAAAGATTTATTTGATCTGAATAATTTGAACTAATTATATCACCTGAATTTCCGCCAGCTAAAATAGTATAAACAGATCCATCATGCATATCAGCAATAAATCTTGCTACTGTAATTGTTTGTATTTCTGATTGTTTTGAAACGTTAATATCGCTAACGTTTATTGTCGTTGAATTTCCACCTGTAGTAAATGTTTTGCCTATCCTAGACATATTTCTTATTTTTTGTTCTATATTAGTTTTAGTAAAATATGGAGATTTAATTTCTAATGTACGAGTATATTTATAATGCCATTTATCAGAATTATCTGTATTAAATTTTTTCGTTAGTTCTTTTAGAGCACTTTTGAAACTATTAAGAACAATAATTTCTTGATTTTCTGTCCAATGTGTATTTTTATTATTAAACCATATTGAAGAGGTATCTAATAATAATTCATTTATTTTTCTTAAAGGCATTTCTCCTGTTTTAAGATAGCAGTTATAATGATAATCATCTAATTCATCATGAAAAGTATAATATAATAATTTGTTTAGGAATTTATTATATATTGTACTTGTCGTCGATTTAGTAGACATAATATAGTCCCAGTTTCTTAATTTATAATATGCTTTTCGTTCTTGAGCATTAAAAGTTGGTAAATGCTTTTTAAGAATATATAGTATTGAATTTATTTGATTCTTTGCATAAATTGATAATATATCTGTTTGCATATATTGAGCATCGCGATATGAATAAAATTCTGTATAAGATAAACCTTCTTTTATTCGTTCTGCTCTTTCCGGTGTTGCCCAATAAGAGGAAACATAATAATTAAGATTATTTTGTACTGCATTATTAGCACATAAAATGTACCTACAGCTTGGATTATAGATAGAGTTAAAGTTATAATTATGAAATCCCTGCCATCTATTGGTATTTATCCATGCTTCTGAAATAAAATTAGGTGATGCTGTTGAACCGCGTTTAGGAACTAATCCTGCAGGTAATGTACCAATATTTCCCATCTTATCAGCAAAAGATATTACCATTCCAGGTACTTTCCAATTTTTAGCAAAACTATAAAATTCCTTCCAGTTATTAGCCTGCATTATTTTTAATCCTGTTCCAATTTCATTTGTAATTTCAGTTCCAGTCCATCTAAAAGTTATCAAATGTTTTGAATATAAATCTTTTTTAGAATTTTTATGACTAAATCGTTGTATATCTGATAATATGCGAGAGGTATTGGTATAACGAATATAATAAACTTTTTCAGGCTCATTTTTTATTCTAATGGTATCTAAATATTCTTTTATTGGTTGTGTTCTTGTATCAGTTACAAAGTAGTTTTCATTTTTATCATCTGTTTTTTCTATAAAAAAATCTACATCGTCAAGACGCATGCATGCCATTCCCCATGATACATTATTGTTTATGCCACATAGAAAAATAGGCATTCCAGGAATAGTTAGACCTGTAACATTATAATTTGGAGATGTTATATGTACTTGAAAAAACATTGTTGGAGCAGCAGCGTTATAATGAAAATCATTA
>JAFRQN010000080.1 GCA_017428585.1 Bacteroidota bacterium
ATCTTTTATTTTTTTATTTCAAAAAAAAAATGTATTTTTGAAATTACTATAAATTACAATAATTATATTTTCTACTATAATTATAATAGTAAAAATTTTCAAGATTATTAATTTTATAATATAAATATTTTAACTTTAGGAGTTTAAATGAATTTACGCCGTGTCTACGAGACAACCATCATTATTAATGCGGCACTTACAGATTCAGAAGTGGATGCCACTATAAACAAAATCACTACCTATTTAGAAAATCATGGTGGTGAAATAGAAGAAAAAAATTTATGGGGACGCAGACGTTTAGCTTATCCAATAAATAAAAAATTTAATGGATGCTATGTACATTTAATTTTCAACGCTGCACCAAGTATTGTTCCTGCTTTAGAACGTTTCTTAACACTTGATGAGACTGTTCTAAGACACTTAACATTACAATTAAGTGATGCATTAAGAGCATATAGAAAAGAAAAATCATTGGCAGAAGGTAAATCTGGTGAAACTTCTATGTCTACAGTTGCAGAAGAAGTTGCAGCTCCAAAACCATCAGAAACAGAAGAACCTATATCTACTGAAGAATCTAACAACGTTGAAGAACCAGTTGATGAACCAAAAGAAGTTGTTGCTGAAGAAAAAACTACTGAGGAGGCTGAATAATGAAAGTAATCCTTAGAAAAAATGTAGATAATCTTGGACAAGTAGGTGATGTTGTAAATGTAAAAAATGGTTATGCACGTAATTATCTTATCCCTTATGGATTTGCTTACATTGCAAGAGAAGGTGCATTAAAAAAGATTGAAGAAGAAAAACAACAATATTTACAACAAGTTGCTAAAGAAAAACAAGATGCAGAAGCACTTGCTGCTCAAATGGCTGACACTCAAGTTAATATTAAGATGAAAGTTGGTTCTGACAGCAAATTATATGGTTCTGTAACTAATCAAATTATTGCAGCAGCTCTTGCTGAGAAAAACTTTAATATTGATAAACGTTTTGTAATATTAGAAGAACCTATTAAAACACTTGGTATCTTCGATGTTAAAATTAAATTGCATCCAGAAGTTTCTACTTCTGTAAAAGTATGGGTGACAGATGAGAAGGAACAATAATTTGTTCCTTTCTTTATAAAAATAAATAAAATAATAAAATTATTATGAAAGTACTAGTAACTGACGGAATTGAAAAAGTAGGTTCCGAATTAATGAAAAAAGCTGGACTTGAAGTTGTAGAAAAAAAACTCACTCCAGAAGAATTATTAGCTGAAATAGCTAATTATAATGCGATTATTGTACGTTCTGCTACTAAAGTAACAAAAGAAGTTATAGATGCAGGTACACAACTAAAAGCTATTGGTAGAGGTGGTGTAGGTGTTGATAATATAGAAGTAGAATATGCTAAATCAAAAGGCATTCCTACTTTCAATACTCCGCGTGCTTCTTCTATTTCTGTTGCTGAATTAGCAATCGCTCACATGTTCGCAGCTTCTCGTTTCTTAAATACAAGCTCAATGGAAATGAGACAAGGCAACTGGCCTAAAAAACAATATGCTAAAGGTGTAGAACTTACTGGAAAAACATTAGGCGTTCTCGGTTTTGGCAATATTGGACGTGAATGCGCTAAGAGAGCAATTGGTCTTGGCATGAAAGTTATTGCTTACGATCCATTCGTTACTGATAATTTTGGTATGGACGTTAAGTTATGTGCAAAAGATGAAGTACTTGCTAATGCTGATTATATTACTTGTCATCTTCCTTTAATTAAAGGCGAACCAGCAGCAGTTGGCGCTCCAGAAATCAGTAAAATGAAAGACGGAGTTATTATTATTAACTGTGCTCGCGGCGGTGTTGTTGATGAGTGTGCTCTTCTCGAAGGACTTAAATCAGGCAAAGTAGCTGCAGCTGGACTTGATGTTTATGTAAATGAACCAATAACAGATGCTCAAAAAGAATTAATCAATCATCCAAGAGTATCTGCTACTCCACATATCGGCGCTTCTACAGTTGAGGCTCAAGATAGAGTAGGAATTGAAATTGCACAAAAGATTATTGATGCTTTAAAGGCATAAATATTGTTATTTATCATAAAAAAGACCTAATATTACTATTAGGTCTTTTTTTATATTTTTTTATAAAAAAAGGTATTTTATGAATGTTGATAGAGTAAATACTGCAAAAAGTTTATTTGAAAGTGGATATAATTGTGCTCAAGCTGTTTTTTTAGCTTTTGCTGATTTGTATAATGTACCTCAAAATATCGCTAAAAATATAACTATGTCATTAGGAAGGGGAATGGGAGGCTTGAAACAAACCTGCGGCGCTGTTACTGCATTATTTTTGCTTGCTGGATTAGAAAATGCTGACGAAAATTTATCTAATAGAGAAAATGTAAATTCTACTTACGCATTAATAAAAAAATTAAGTGAAAAATTAGTAGAACAAAATGGCGATATTATGTGTGGAAAGCTGCTTGAATTAAACAAATCAAAAAGAAGGACCTGCAGCAATATAGTAGAAGAAACTGCAAGAATATGGAATGATTATCTTGAAAGCAAGAAAAACTAAATAAATTTATTTAATATGAATTATACTTGTTTTGATTCTATAATTGGGAAAATATTTTTATTTGGGAATAATAAAGAAATTCTTAAGATATTTATAAATAACGGCAGTGTATGCTTAGAATTAATAAAACAATGCAATAGACAGGATAATTTATTTATAGAATGTAAAAAGCAGATTTTAGAGTATCTTGCCGGCAAAAGGAAAAATTTTGATATTAATATTAAAATAAATGGCAGCGAATTTCAAACAAAAGTATGGAATGAATTATTAAATATTCCTTATGGTACACTAAAAACATATAAAGATGTTGCTGTAAATATAGGTCATCCCACCGCTTCAAGAGCTGTTGGATTAGCTGTCCACAATAATCCTTTGCCTATAATTATTCCTTGTCATAGAGTTATAGGAAGTAATGGAAAACTAACAGGTTATGCATACGGATTAGAATTAAAACAGTTTTTAATTTCTTTGGAAAGCAATAATAAAAAGTAATAAAAAAAGTACCTTAAAAGGTACTTTTTTATTAATCATATAATAAATCTATAAATGTTTTTGATGGTTTTACAGGTTTATTCGTTTCTTGCGAAGTAAAAATATGTTTAGTGAAACCAGTACATAAAAGAATATCACCTCTATATACTTTATATTCCATTGTAAAAATTGGTGAATAATCATATATAATAGATGTCTCAATTTCTAAAATATCTTCATAATATGCTGGTGAATAAAATTTAGCATTAGCTTCTATAACAGGAAAAAATACTTTTTCTTTTTTTTCTATATCAGAAAAAAATATATTTTTATTATGTAATAATTCACTACGGCCAGTTTCAAAATAGATAAAATAATTCGCATGATAAACTACACCCATCTTATCTGTTTCTGAATACCTTACCTGAATTTTACTTCTATTTGTTATTTTTTTTATATTTTTATTGCAATCTTTGTTATTATCTTTATTGTCCATAATTTAAGAATATATTATAAAAATATATCACGCTCTCCATTATCTATATTTTTTAGTATTTCTACGGATTTTTCTTTTATTTGTTCCGGCAGTATTTTGATATTGTTTTCTATAAGTTTTTTGCCAATTTCTTTAGTTTCTTCGTCCGCATAATCTTCTAAATATTCATTAAGAGTAAATAATGCGTTAGGTTGGCAAAATAATTTTATGAGTCCTGGTTTAGCTTGATCCATAAAATCTTTTCCTACACGCCCGCGTCTATAACAGCCTGTACAGAACGAAGGAATGAAATTTTGTCGTATAACACTATTTATAACTTCGTTGCAAGTTCTATTATCGTTTAAATTAAATTGTGCATCTTCTTCTGCAGCTTTTGGTGCTTGTCTATAACCTCCAGGATTAGTACGTGATCCAGCACTAATTTGAGAAACTCCTAAGTTTAATAATTCCATACGCATTTCTGCTGTTTCTCTTGTTGATAAAATAATGCCAGTATAAGGAACGGTTAATCTTAATACTGCAACTAACTTCTTAAAGTGTATGTCGCTTACTTCAAAAGGTATAGATTCACTTAAAGGTGCATTGTCTGCATGACGGATTCTTGGTATGGATATAGTATGTGGTCCAACTCCAAATTCTTTATCAAGATGTATTGCATGTGATATTAATCCTAATGCTTCAAATCTATAATCAAAAAGACCAAACAATGCTCCAATACCAACATCATTCATTCCATTTGATAAAGCACGATCCATAACTTCTATACGCCAATCATAATTAGCTTTTTTCCCTGATAAATGAACTTTTTTATATGTTTCTCTATGATAAGTTTCTTGAAATACAGTATATGTTCCTATTGGAACATCCTTTAATATTCTAAATTCTTCATTAGTTAATGGTTCAATTTCTATATTTATTCTTCGAATATAACTTCCTTTCTCATTGCGGACAGAATAAACAGTATTTATATCTTCTATTAATCTTTCAAGAGATGCTTCCTTTGGATGTTCGCCTGTGAGTAAAAGTACTCTTTTATGTCCTTGATCTAACAAAATTCTTACTTCTCTTTCTATTTCTTCTTTTGTTAATGTTGAACGATGAAGAGTTTTATTTCCAACTCTAAATCCACAATATAAACAATTATTAGTGCAATAGTTAGAAAGATATAATGGTGCAAAAAGAACTATACGCTTCCCGTATATTGTTTCTTTTATATAACTTGCTGCATCAAATAACTTTTCATAATCCTCAGGTTTATTAATATTGATTAGAACAGCAGCTTGTTCTAATGTTAATGATTTTATTTTTCTTGCCTCACTTATAACTTCATCTACTAATTTAGAATCAGGATTTTTATACTTGTTAAGTAAGTCAAAAATATTACTTTCGTTAATTATTTCCATTGGTTTATTAAATTAAATTTTTATTTTTTTAATTTTATATAAATTTTACAAACTTATAAAAAAATATACGTTATACAAAATTTATATAAATTATTTAAACAAACGAAAATTTTTGTAAAAAATTACAAAAAAATGCTTTTATTTTTTTTAGTGTTATTTTATATAAAATTATTAAAAAATATAATATATTTTTGTATATTGTAATATATTTATCTTTCAATTATATAACAACTTGTTTACGATAAATATGAAGGCAAAAATTACCATATTTAATATTGTATTGAGTATAATTTTTATTTGTATAAGTATGTGTACAAATAATATATATGCTCAGTCAGATGATAATGAGTTAAATAGTATTACTGGTAAAACTTTTGTTTTTTCTATTCCACCTGTATTAACAAGCAGTGATAATAAAGACGAAGTTGTACTTACTATTATTTCTCAATCTGAAGTAACTGTAAAAGTTACCGCAAGGTATGGTTTTTTTAAAATATTAAGTTTGGTTCCTTTTGAAAAAGGAACAGTTATTATGCCTGCATATACTGCTTTCCCTTATCAAAAAACAGGAAAAGATAATCCTGTCAGTGAAGGTATATATGATGCTGCAATTCGTATAGAAGCTACTGAACCTATTACTGTTACTGCAGCAGTAAAAAATGATTGCGGCGGTGAAGGATTTGCTGTACTGCCTATTGAAAGTTTAGGATTAAAATATACTATTTCATCTTTTAATGATGCATCTCGGTTTTATGATGATATGAACAGCCTGCCAAGTATTGTTACTATTACTGCAAATTATGATAATACTCATGTAAGTTTTTTACTTGGAGGTAATAATGATACTAAAACAGCAGGCGGATTAAGTGTTAATAACGAAACTTCGATAGTACTTGCTCAAGGTGATGTATGGGTAATTTCAACAGATGGAGAAAATTCAGATTTAACAGGAAGTGTAATACAAGCAAGTTTGCCTGTGTCTGTTGTAACAGCTAATCAATGCGCTAATATACCTGTTGATAATGGACCATGTAATTATATAGCAGAAATGGAAATTCCTTCTAATACATTTGGAAAAAAATTTCTTATTCCTGCATTCCCTGATAGAAAATTTAGTCCTGTTTTAAGGATTGTCGCTGCTGAAGATAATACGACTATTAATGTGGTAGGCGAACAAGAATCAAGAAAAATAATAACAAACGGCGGAGTTATAAATTCAGGATATATAGAATTAAGAATTAATGAACCTAATAGTGCAAAACCTGGTATTATTACAGCAGATAAACCAATTTCTATTACTTTGTATAATTCTGGGGTAGAAGAAGATGGCGATGAATATGATATATCTATTGCTGAAGCTGCACCTTTTCAAATGCTCCTAATTCCTCAAGAACAAGCTCTAAGCAGTTATTTATTTGCTGTTCCTGAGGTTGAAGGCGAAAAGTTGTTTGATAAAAATATAATGTGTTTAATTATAGAAACAGAAGACAATGAATTTCCTGCTGGATTTAAATTTGGTGAATTTAATGGTGTATCATGGCACTGGGGCGCACCTGGCATTATAAAAAAAGGTGAAACAATTTTATTTAAAAATGATGTTGATGGCAAAGTATATGCTATGGCATTCTATGATATAAATACTTTATCAACTTGTCAAATTGTTTATGATAAACCTTTTGCCCTTTATTTATACGGTCAATCTCGTGGAGCAGGGGCTTATGGAACAATCGCAGGAATGGGATTAAAAGATTTAGAAAGTAATGATACTTTACCGCCTCAACCAACATGGAATATGTTGTGCGGCGGCAATGTTATAGGAAAAATTGAGGATAAGCCTGATAATAAAGAAAATAGATCTAATTTAATTTTACCTGTGTTCTATACACAAAAAAGTTATAATTATGACAAAGAGTTTGAGCCGATTATTTCTGGTGTAACTCAATCTGCTAACTGGAAATTATTTGTAAGAAATCCTAATGAAGATGCGCAAGCTGTTATAAAATTTAGCGATAAAGCAGGGAATGATACTGTTATTACAATAAACTATTATGCGGCAATGATTGCAGCAACACCTAATATTATTAATTTAGGCGTAGTTAAATTAAATGATAGTATAAAAAAAGATGTAATCATAAAAAACTATTCTAAAACAGATTTTTTTGTTAAAAAGATTAATTTCAAAAAATATCCTGAATTATTTCAAGTATCATCTGATATTGATAATGTAATACTTCCTAATGAAGAAATAAATATACAAATACAATTTACTGCTCTAAAAAAGGGTATTTTTAAAGATACTTTAATTATTAGTGATTCATGTTCTAATTTTAATATTGTTATAATTGAAGTTGCTGTAGATAATTCTATCATTTATGCTCAAGATGTAGAATTTGATGAAGTTTTAATAGGTACTTCTAAAGAAATTGAATGTCAGGTTGAAAATAGAGGTGATTGTGATTTAGAATTATATAATGTAATACTGCCTGTCAATACTGAATTTTTGGTTTCATTGCCAGCTATTTTTACCAATGAAAATCCATTAGTATTAAAACCAGGTGAAAATATGAAATTTAAAATATCTTTTAAGCCTGTTGGTAATATACAATATACAGATTCTGTTGTTTTTATTTCTGATGCTTTTGGAATTGATAGTGTTACAGTAATTAATGGAACAGGAGTACAACCAGGACTTGTTGCTGAATCCTATAATTGGGAAGATGTCAGAATTTATCGTTCTGATTTTCCAGTTG
>JAFRQN010000011.1 GCA_017428585.1 Bacteroidota bacterium
AAAATATAATACTAATAATTAAAATTATTTATAAAAATACTTTATAATAAAAAACACATCTTACTATTACAGGAATTATTTAATATAATCCACAAAGTCTTTATAGAACCTTCCATGCAATGTGGGAATCTTCTGCCAGTCGCAAACGTCCACCGGAATATAAATTCTTCATATAAATATGAATGAGGCCTGTTTTTGAAAAACAACGAATTAACTCCCTTGTTAAAAAATTATAGTTCTTAAATTTTTATGGTGTAATAATAAGATGCTTTTATTATTATATTATTATATTATTTTAATTTATTCAAATTATCTTCAATAAAATCTGTAATCTTGTTTAACTCTTCGACAATTTTATTTTCTTTTGTATTAAATTCTGATTCGGCTTTTAGCCCATTCTCTGCTATATTTAATGCTGTTAAAGTTGATTTTGTTAATAAATCAATATCAGAATTATCTGATATTTCCTTATATGTCTGATTTACAACTTCCGCTGATTTAAGCATTAATTCTTTATTATCACCTTTAATATCATATTCTTTATCACCAATAACTATTTTCATCGATGTCATTGACATTTTTATCCTAACTCCTACTATATTACTACAAATTTAATAATTTTTTTAAAAATTTCAAAAATAAATTTTATAATTTGATTAATTGCCTATATTTTATTTGTTTTATTAAAATAATTAAAATTATATTTTAAATTTATTTCATGTAAAATAAAAAAAATTAAAGAACTATATTTGGATTTTACAAAAAAAAATCTTATGTTTGTAAATATTAATAATGAACAAAATGTTTGTTATTGGTTACCTATACTATTTATAACACAATATTTATTTTTGCCAAGCCCTATTCGGCTATAGCAAGCCCAACTCCGTCAGGTCTGGAAGGAAGCAGCGGTAAGTTTGTCTGTAGAGCGTTTAGTCAGCTTGGCGTTTTTTTATTCTTACCTAATTGTTTTTGTTGATTGATTTATTGCATTGATCAATAAATATCTCATGAAGAGTTGGCGTTTCTATTCCTAATTTTATAATATCTACTTCTTTGTTTATATCTTCTATAAATTGTTTTTTATCGAATGTATTATCTTTTATTTTTAATACAAGGCGGTTATTGGTTTTGTTGATAATCTCTAACTTATCGTATTTGTCCAAATTAATGTCGGAATTGTCTGAAAATTCTATAATTAATGTATCTTTTGAATATTGATTTTTTATATCAGTTATAGAACCATTGAGTATTATTCTGCCTTTATTCAGCATACATACAGAATTACATAATTCTTCAGCATGGGCCATAATGTGTGTTGAGAATATGAACGTTTTTCCTTTAGCTTGTTCTTCTAAAATAATATTTTTTAATAATTCCATATTCACAGGATCCAATCCAGAAAATGGTTCGTCTAATATTATAAATTCAGGGGAGTTTATCATTGCAATTATAAATTGTATTTTTTGCTGCATTCCTTTAGACAATTCTTTTATTTTTTTATTTGCCCAGCTTAATCCACCTAATCTTTCCAACCATTGATATGAATTATTTTTGGCATCCTTTGCTGATAAACCTTTTAATCGTCCAAAATATATTAGATGATTTATTACTTTTACTTTGCTGTATAATCCTCGTTCTTCAGGAAGATATCCAATTTTAGATTGTAATTCTGGATTAACAGGCTGTCCAAATAAATAAATACTGCCGCTGTCTGGAATTAATATATTGCAAATCATTCTTAACAGTGTTGTTTTGCCTGCACCATTAGGCCCTATCAATCCTTGGATTGTGCCTGAATCTATCTTAAATGAAATATTATCATTAGCTGTAAAATTATCAAATCTTTTTGTTATATTTTCTACTCTAAGAATTTCCATAATTATTTATTATTAATTTTGTTCAATATATAATGAGAATATTTAATACTATTCTGTTGTTTTATTGTTTATAATATCTATATTTCGTTTTAGTCTATTTAATCTTAGACGTTTAATTGTATATTTTTCAAATTTCCTTTCAAACTCTTTGTTTGTCATATTTAATACTTGATCCAAATTATATAGTAAATCACTTATATTATGATCTGGTTCTACTTTATTTGCTTTATTTTTTATTTTTTGATTAAATGGACATATATCTTGACATATATCGCAGCCTAAAATATAACCAGCCTGTGCTATTTTATCTTTGCCAAATATATTTTCATTCATTTTTGCTTCGTTTGTAGAATATGAAATACATTTATTGGCATTAATGGTTTTTGGAGCAATGATTGCTTTAGTAGGGCAGTTATCAATACATAAAGTGCATTTTCCACATTTGCTTTCAATAATTTCGGATTGTATGTTACATTCTAATTCTGTAAAAAGTATGCCTATATTAAAATAAGAGCCAAATTCATTTGATATTATTAGACTATTTTTGCCTTGCCAGCCAAGACCGCATCTAACAGCCCATTCTTTTTCAAATACTGGTTCTGCATCAACTGATATATAACTTTTTTTATTAAATTCTTTCTCTATAAATTCAGATAGCAGGATTAATTTATTGCGTTTTCTGATTTGATAATCTTCTAACATAGCATATTTTGCAATATTTATATCGGTAGTATTATTAACAAAAGGGTATGGTTCTGCAATAGCAATA
>JAFRQN010000081.1 GCA_017428585.1 Bacteroidota bacterium
ATTTTGGCTTAATTTATTGCTATAACAATACAGTTAATTTTATAATATAGTATTGTATGATATATAGAAAAGATATATTAGAGCTTATTTCAAATGGCGAAAGTGATATAGTAGAATTTAAGCGGCAGGGGACAACGCCAGAAAAATTATCAAAAGAAATTTGTGCTTTTGCTAATACAAAAGGTGGTTATTTGATTATAGGTGTTGATGATGATAAAACAATTGTCGGAGTTAAAAGCGAAAAATCTGAGCTATATATATTAGAGCAAGCCTGTATTTTTAATATTGAACCAGTGCCAGAATATGAATTAAGCGTCATTCCTATAAAAAAGAATGTGGATATTGTTGTTGCATATATTCCGCAAAGTTTGAAAAAGCCTCACAAAATCAAATTATTTGATGCTGAGAAAAATAAATTTTATTGGAGAGCATATATTAGAAATAATGACGAATCGGTGATAGCAAGTCGTGAAATGACTAATTTAATGGCATATATTTCTAAAGACGAACCAATGCTTAATATCAATATTGGGAAAATAGAACGAATTCTTTTTGAACATTTGGAAACAAATAAAAGAACCAGTGTAAAAGAATTTGCTTCTTATGCTAATATCTCACGCCGGCGTGCAGAGCGGATATTAATTCAATTAGTAAAGCTGGGTGTGATTATGATTCATACTGATTCGCAAAATGACTTTTTTACAGCAGTTTAATTTTTATATATTTTATTATTAATTTCAAAAACAAATATTGTTAAAATAATAAATTATGTTTTACTTTTTAGCTAATTGGTTGAAAACTATGTTTTCGCCTCCAGGTATAGGAGTTTTTCAGTACATTACTACAAGAGCCTTTTCGGCTGCAATAACAGCTTTAGTTATAAGTTGGATATTTGGTCCTGTTATAATAAGAATATTAAAAAAACATCAGATTGGCGAACAAGATAAATTAGAACTTACAGGGGTAGGCAGTCATCATTTGAAAGCTGGTACTCCAACTATGGGTGGCTTGATTATATTATTGTCGGTTATCATTCCAACATTATTATGGGCTAATATTTCTAATTGGTATGTAATTTTAGTTTTGATTACTACATTATTTTTAGGCGGTGTTGGATTTCTTGATGACTATTTGAAGGTTGTCAAAAAAATGAAAAAAGGATTGATTGGACGGTATAAAATAGTTGGTCAAGTTTTTATTGGTGTAGTTCTTGGAGGTGTTATTTATTTCTTTCCAGAATTATTTGGGAAAAATTTTGAATTATATAACACAATTACAACCGTACCTTTTGCTAAAAACTTAAATTTTGATTTTGGTATTTTATATATTCCAGCTGTAATTTTTATTTTAACTGCAACTTCTAATGCTGTAAATCTAACAGATGGATTAGATGGTTTGGCAATAGGTACTGTGGGTATTGTAGCATTAGCTCTTGCTTTAATTTGTTATTTTTCTGGAAATATGGCTTTTGCTAATTACTTAAATATAGTTTATTTGAGTGGATCTGGAGAACTTACTATTTTTTGTGCATCTTTAGTAGGAGCAGCTTTAGGATTTTTATGGTATAATGCTTATCCTGCACAAGTATTCATGGGTGATACAGGATCTCTTGCTTTAGGCGGAGCTGTTGGCGCTTTATGTATTTTAGTAAAAAAAGAATTTTTGCTTCCTATCCTTGGCGGTATTTTCTTCCTTGAAGCATTATCCGTTATAATTCAAGTTGGATATTTTAAATATACTAAAAAGAAATATGGTGAAGGCAGAAGGATTTTCCTTATATCGCCTGTTCATCATCATTTTGAAAAGAAAGGAATTCATGAAGCAAAAATTGTTGTTAGATATTATATAATTGCTGTGATTCTTGCTATTCTTACTATAGCGACATTTAAGGTTAGATAAAAAGAATTTAATTATAAATTAATGATATAAAAAAAGAGTAATTTTCATTACTCTTTTTTTATATCTAAGTTAAATATTCAATTATAAATTCAATATAGGGATTATTGCATCTTGTTGTCTGCCAGAAACCTCTACATTGCCTTCATCTGTAACGAAGATATCTATTTCTGTTCTATATCCTAATTTTCTTTCAGGCATATATATACCTGGTTCAATAGAAAAACATGTACCTGGAATTATTACACGTTCATCTTTTGTTTCCAAATTGTCAATATGGCAGCCATTGCCATGTACTTCTTCGCCTATATTATGTCCTGTTCTATGAATAAAATATTCACCATAACCAGCTTTAGTTAAGACATTACGGCAAACATCATCTACTTCCCAGCCATGAACAGGTTTGTTTTCCTTAAAGCATTGTTTTACAAAGTCTAACGCTGCTAATCTGCCTGCACGTGCAACTTGGAATATATCTTCAATTTCTTTTGGTACGCTGTGTCCTATATAACCCATCCAAGTAATATCATAATAAATAGCGCCTGGTTTATTTTTCTTAGCCCATAAATCTATTAGAACTAAATCGCCTTCTTTCATTCTATATGAATTTTCTTTGGTAGGTTCAAAATGTGGATCTGCAGCATGCTCATTAACTGCTACTATAGGACCATCTTCACATACCATATTATGTTTTTTATACAAATCTATCATATATTCATAGATTTCATATTCTGTTGGAGGATTATTTTCCTTCATTCTGCGTGCTATTTCCTTGAATGCAGAATCTTTTATAAACTGCATTGATTCACTTGCCTCACAATGACTTTTATAGTCTTCCATTGTAAGATGTGATTCAAATTTGCTTACTAAATCTGCACTTGATACAACTTCTATTCCAAAACTACGAATCAATTCTATTGTTCCACCATCAACAATAGATACGTAAGGTATAGCGTTATAAGGAGAATACTGCATAGCTATCTTTTTTGCATTTCCTAATATTTCCTTTAATAGAGCATGCTGTTGCTGCCATGGTAGATAAACATTCTTTTTGCCAGGCAAATGATCGCAGCGCCATTGTTCAATGCTGTGAACTAATTTTTGTGGTTCTCCGCTTGCAGGTATATAATAAAACCAGCGGCGTGATGCAAAACGAGATGTATTCATATTTAATATTCTTGCTGCGATAGCATCTCTATTATGAAAATCATAGAATAACCAGCCATCTATGCCTTTCTTTTGTAATTCTGATTGAATTGCTTGTAAATCCATATACAATCCTTGTCTTATATTTAATGTTTATTAAAATTATTATTATATTCTTAGAATCATTATAAAATAAAAATACACTTTTTTTTTGATATAAACAAAACAAGACTTTGATAATTTAATTTATTAATAGATTTTTTTCTTTAATATTAATTTTGTATTATTGTATTTCTTTTTATAACGTTATAATTATAATCATATTGTATAGTTGATTTTATACTAAATGGAATCAATAAAAAAAATATATAAAATAGGATATGGTCCTTCAAGCAGTCATACAATGGGACCTACTCAAGCAGCAGGTATTTATAAGAAAAATAATCCTGATGCTGCTTCTTTTCGTGTAACTCTATATGGCAGCTTGGCCGCTACAGGAAAAGGACATTTAACAGATGTTGCCGTTAAAGCTATTTTAAGTCCTAAAAAAACTGAATTTATTTGGAATCCTCAAGAAATACTTCCTGTTCATACAAATGGAATGAAATTTGAAACGGTTGATCAATTAGGAAATGCGAAAAATGAATGGATAGTTTATAGTATTGGTGGTGGTGAAATTGTAAGTGATAATCTTTTGCCAGAGAAAAAAAGTATTTATTCATTAACAACACTTTCTGATATAATGAATTGGTGCCATAAAACAGGAAAAAGTTTTTGGGAATATGTTGTAGAAGTTGAAGAAAGTGATTTATTTGACTATCTGGAAGAAGTATGGAAAACTATGTGTAATACTATTAGACATGGTTTGGAAGAAGAAGGTGTTTTGCCTGGTGGGTTGGGGCTGCAGAGAAAAGCTAATTCTTATTATGTAAAAGGTAGGGGATATAAAGAATCATTAAAAAATAGAGCTTTGTTGTTTGCTTATGCACTTGCAACAGCAGAAGAAAATGCTTCAGGTGGTGTTGTAGTTACAGCTCCTACTTGTGGTTCTGCGGGAGTACTGCCTGCTGTTTTATATTATATTTATGACAATCATAATTTCTCAGATAAAAGTATTCTGCGTGCTCTTGCTACAGCTGGTCTTTTGGGAAATATAATAAAATATAATGCTTCTATTTCTGGTGCAGAAGTTGGTTGTCAAGGAGAAATTGGAAGTGCTTGTGCTATGGCTTCAGCAGCAGCCAATCAATTATTTGGCGGCAGTATTGCACAAATCGAATATGCTGCAGAAATGGGTTTGGAGCATCATTTAGGCTTAACCTGCGATCCAATTTGCGGACTTGTTCAAATTCCTTGTATTGAAAGATGTGCTTTTGGTGCTGCAAGGGCTTTGAATTGTAATATGTATTCTATGCTTTCTGATGGCAAACATAGAGTCGGTTTTGATCGTGTTGTTGAAGTCATGAAACAAACAGGAAAAGATCTGCCGTCCTTATATAAGGAAACAGCCAAAGGAGGACTTGCTTCCATTTATTAATAAGGATAATGATATTAATAATAAAATAATTATTATTGTGTGATATTTGGTAATATATTTAGGATATTAATATGTTTAATATAGATGCAAATAGATTAAATAATTTGCTCGGCAATATAAACGGACAAAAAATTGCTGTTATTGGTGATATTATGTTGGACAGATATTTCTGGGGAAATGTAACTCGTGTATCTCCAGAAGCGCCTGTTCCTGTAGTAGATATAGAAAGTGAAACATTCCATCTTGGCGGAGCAGCCAATGTAGCAAAAAATTTGTCTTCTTTGGGAATTACTCCTGTTCTTTTTGGTCTAATCGGTAATGATGAACCAGGTGATATATTTATTAATGAATGTAATAACTGTGGTATAGTTGCTGATGGACTTTTTAAAGAAAATGAAAGAATTACAACTGTAAAGACGCGTGTAATAGGCAATAATCAACAGCTGCTTAGATTAGATAGCGAAATCAGAAGAAAAATATCTAAAGAAGCTGAAACCTTTATTATTAATAAATTAAAAAAAATACAAGATCTTCGTGCTGTTATTTTTGAAGATTACGATAAAGGAACTATTAGCCAATTCTTGATTGAAAATGTTGTAGAATTTGCTAATAAAAATAATATACCTGTTTTAGTAGATCCTAAATTTGACAACTTCCTTAGATATAAAAATGTTACTTTATTTAAACCTAATAAAAAAGAAACTATGCAGGGGTTGGGTGTAGAGTTAAATTCGATGGAAGATGTAATTAATGCAGGGAAAAAATTATTAAATCTATTAAATGCAGAATATATTTTAATTACTCTTGGGAAAGACGGAATGGTACTGCTTGAGAAAAATGGTGATATATCTGCTATTCCTACTGTAGCTAAGAAAATAGCTGATGTTTCAGGTGCAGGCGATACTGCAATCGCTGTTTTTGCTGCACTTTTGACAAGCGGTGCCGAATGCAAAGAAGCATCAGTTATAGCAAATTTTGCTTCTGGATTTGTATGCGAAAAGCCGGGAATTGTTGCTATAAATCAGTTGCAATTAAAGGAAACTATTTTAAATCAAAAAAAATAATAAAAAAATTTGGATTTAATTGTAAAATGTTGTAATTTTGTATTTACAATTTGATGCACAAATTGATTTTTAATTTTGTTGGTCCTATAGACTAATGGTTAGGTCACCAGCCTTTCACGCTGGCAGTAGGGGTTCGAATCCCCTTAGGATCACACTAATCATCAAAAAATCATTATAATGAAAATTATAATGATTTTTTTTATTCTTCATAGATTACATTTCCTATTTCTAATCATTTGTATATGGTATTTTAATGCATTTTGTGTATAAATTAGTTTTTAACGTACTGCATTGATAAAAAAAACGGCACAAAATTTGCATTATTCTATATCTATTTTGTAACAAAAAGCGGTTGTTTTAACTCTTTACTATATAATATATAATGATGAAGGTATGAATAGTAGAATAAGTGTATATTAATTTTTACACATTTATTATTTATAGAATTATTTTATTTTTTTCTTTTTGATATAGGGGTATTTTAAAAAAAATATTTTGTAAAAAAAGAAAAAAATATATATTTTGTATTTTATATTTCTTGATTTATTGATAATTTATGATAAAAATATAAATTTTTTACGTAAGTATTATAAATTAAAAGTAGATATGTCATAAAATGATTGTAATTATATAGTGAATTGTATATTATGGCATATATCTACGTATATATTTTGTATAAAGAAAAATAATAATTAATAGAGAAAAATAATTGATTTTTAATAAATAAAAGGTTTTAGTATGAATACAAGATTAAAAACAAATTTGTTTTTTAAGTCGTTATTGATGTTGATCGTAACCTTATTTGGTTTTAGTGGTGTTTCTTTATTGGCATCGCCTTTTTCAGATAATGGTTTTGCAGATCCTAACTTTTCAATAACAACAGGAACTGAAACTTATGTTCCTTTATCAAGTTATACTCAACTTTATAGTTCAGCAGACGATAGTTATACTACTGTTACAGTTCCATTTGCATTTAGATTTGATACAACATTATATTCTGCAAATTTCTCATTAACAGTATGTTCAAATGGCTGGGTAGGTTTCCCAGGTTATTATTTTGATGACTATCAAGGTGGAGGTTCTATAGCGTATGACAACTTATTTGATTACTATAGCTCAGATATAGGTGGCTATATAAAAACATTACATTTTATAACAGGTGATAATTACACAAGAACTGCTTTAAGGTATTATACTCTTGGTTCTTCACCTAATCGTCGTTTTGTTATTGAATGGGTTGGCTTTACTCCTTATAGCTATAGTGGAAATACAAGCAATATGCAGTTAATTCTTTATGAGAATGGCGGTGCAGATGCTGGTAAGATGAGAATGCACTGGGGTACTTGTAGCCCTTACACTCAAGATAATTACAATCAGTGTATTTTAATTGGTGATCGTATGAGTAGATATATTAATATCCAACCTGCGTCATCTGGTTTGACATTCTGGAGAGGTAATAGTACATCATGTTATGTAACAAATAGTAATGTTGCTTATTTATTTTCTAATGGAAAATATATTGATTTCGAAATGAATTTGGCAGCTTCCTGTTTAGCAGTATATCCAACAGATGGAGAGGAATTTAATGCTAATAGTGTTATGCCTGATTCAGAACGTCCTGGTATTATAGTAAAACGTGCAAATGCAAATATTCCAGTTCCTTCAGTAAAATATGAAATATTTAATGAAGATGGAGATGTGGTATATTCAGCAAATGATGGCAAATTTATAGATATTGACCTTGTTAGTACAACTGGTACAAGATATAATTTTACATCTGCTACTGGTAAATTAGCAAATCCTGATGGTACAATTAATTTATTTAATATTCCTGGTGGTTGGTATACTGCACGTGTTATCTTTGATGATAAAAAAGGTGAATTTAAATATGACTATGATACTTTATACTCAGAATTCTTTGTTGATTTAAAAGCTGCTCTATATGTAAGAGGTTATCCATTAGAAGGAACTATTTTGACAAGAGATATTCCTGTAACTCCTGATGAACGTCCAGCAATAATGCTTACAAAAGAATTCCCAGCTCCTATTGCTCCTAATCCTACAGTGAGATATAAAATTGTTAATTATAAAGGTGATGTAATGTACACAGCTTTATCTACTAATGGATTAGAAGATGTTGAAATAGATTTAGTTGGAAAAAATCAAAAGTATTATTTCAGCAATGCAACAGGACCTTTCGCTGGTGCAAACGGCAATTTGCAAATAACATCAGCAGAGCCTGGTCAATATAAAATCTTTATTGAATTTGATGATAAAGTAAATTCATTAAAGACTTGTGATACAATAGTATTCTCTATAATAAGAACATACGATTTATTATTACAGGATATAACTGTTCCAAGAGGTTGGACATCAGAAGATAGTCTAGAAGTTGAACCTTATAGATATGCTTTGGGTGCTGCATTCCCAATAGAATTCCAAGTATATAATGGTGGTGGTGCTAATATAAACTCTTTCGCTATAAATTCTAAGATATATAAATTAGGTTCTTTAGTAAAAGAAATGTTAGATACTATTTCTTTGGTTAATAATCCACTACAAAAAACACAAATTCGTACTTGTTCAACAAAAGAAGTTAATACAAATGATTTAGGTGTTGGTTTATATACAGTAGAATGTAAAATTATTCCAATTTCACCTGCACAAGATGAAGATACATTAAATAATTATTATCCAAGATTAAATACATTTACAAGATATTTTGAAGTTTCAGAACCTATAAATATAGCTATAGCTAATACAATGGTTTCTCCAGGTGCAAGCACTTATAGATATCCATTCTTCCCAACTGTTTCTGTAACAAACTTAGGTTTGGTAGATATGAGCGGTTCATGGGCTGATATAGAAATTAGAAAGAATGGCAATTTAGTTTATTCAGATAGAGTTATGTTGCAAAACATAGCATACAATGAAGCTTCAGACATAAAATTTACTAAGATCTTTATGCCAACAGACGTAGGTGGTTATAATGTAACATTGACTTTAGATTTACATGGTGCTCCAAAGACTAAAACATTTACATTTATAGTACAAGAAGGTTTGAAGGGAACTAATACTATAGGTGCAAAAGGTAAATATAAATCATTTAACGAAGCTGTTGATGCATTATACTTACAAGGCGTAAGCGGTAATGTTGTATTTGAATTGATAGATGATGAATATACTTTAGGAAATGGTGATACTTTAATTCCTGAATTCCGTTCAAAGATAGTAGGTGTAGGTCCTGATGCAACAATAACATTTAAACCAGATAGATTACATGAATTATCAGCTACTCCAATAAAGATAATTATTGAATCTGATGATGGTTATGGTTTAAGATTTGGTCAAGCATTAGAAACTGGTGATTATAGAATTCCTGCTGTTAATATAATAACAGATGTAACAATGAGAAGAGAATTTGCTACATCAGAAGGTTATATTACATTTGATGGTGGAAGCCGCAAGAATATAAATTTTGCAATGGTTCAACCAAATACAGTTAGATTTAGTGCTCCATTATATATGGGAGAAGGTGCTAAGAATATAACTATCAGGAATTGTCGTGTAACTGGAAATAATTATACTAATAGTGATTTACCAAATATACAATATACAAATGAATCATTAGGATTTATTTCTGAAAATGATGAATTTGCAAGTACATTAGACGCAAACGATACATTATCATACAGTACTGGTATTCTTTTAAGAAATAGACCATACGTAAATAACTTATCAGGTGTTGCTGATTATAGAATAGATACAGTAGCAACTAATAACATAGTAATTGAAGGCAATATAATTACAGGTTTCGGTTATGGTGTTGTTTCTTTAGGTATGGGTCCTATTTATAATTTAAATAAAAGTGAAGTTGAATTAAAATATAATCATGATAATAAATTTATCAATAATTATATTAATAATGTTGCAAAAGCTGGTTTGTTCTTAGGTTTTGAAGATGGTGCAATTATAAGTGGCAACAGAATTGACTCTGTTGGTGGTTCAAGAAAACCAAATGAAGAAATCTATGGTATTAGATTAGGTGGCAACTACAGATATGATGATTGTTTAGGTTATCATAACGTTAACTTAGTTGTTAGTGAAAATGAAATAAGTAATATACAATCTACATTAGCATCTTATGGTATTAAAGTAGAACAACATCCATTAGCAATTTCTTATAATAGTACTGGTTATAGATTCCCTGCTGAAGATTCTGGTATTAAAATTTATAACAATGTTATAAATAGATTAACAACTACTGGAAATAATGCTAATAGTAAAGTTGGTATCGAAGTAACAACAACTCGTGAAGAATATGTACCAATAGTACTAATGGTTGCTGGTAAAAAAGAATTTGAAGGTCCAATTTATAATAATGGTCGTGTAGATGTTTATTCTTTATATCCATTCTTGACAGATTATGAAATCAGCAATGTTTTAATTAATAATAATACAATAAGCATCAGTGAAGAAGCAAATGATGAAAGTTTGACTGGTATTGCTGTAAAAGAAGCTGCTTATTATGAAATATTAAACAATGCTATCGTTATTGATGGTTTAGATGGTTCAATGAACGAGAATAAAGCTATATTATTAAAAGGTTTAAATCCTAAGAAATTACTTTCAAATGTTAATCATAACTCTTATTACGTACATCCATTAGGATTAGAATATAATTCAAGTATAATAAGATTATATGAACAAGATGAATTAGGTCGTTACTTAGAAGATGGTGGTTATGGCAATGAATATATGAAATTAACTCAATGGATAGGATGGACTGGCGAAGATGTAAGTTCAATATCTGGATTTGATTTCAGACGTGATATGGAATACAATGATGTTTACTTGAATGGCGTGAAATTATACGATGTATGGAGAATGAAACCTCAAAGACAAATTACAAGAAATTCACAATTAAATAATAGAGCAACAATTATTAATTATATTCAAAAAGACTTAGCTGGAAATTCAAGAATCAACTTAGATCAAAATCCAGATATCGGTGCTTTTGAATTTGATTGCGAAACTTATTTAACTGATATCGAAGTAAAAATGATCACAGCACCACGTGCATATTGTGATTATAGAGGTAAATTCGCAGATGCAGAATACGTAATGGTAGGTGGAACAGCAGTAGACGTTAAAGCATTAGTAAGAAATAATGGTGATGTTGTAGTTCCTAACCATCCAGTAAGATGTGCTATTTACAAAATGCCTGATATGGCAACTCCTGTAAAAGATACTACTGTAAGACTTACATTAGCTCCTGGTGAGGAAAGAGAAGTTGTATTCTTCTCATCACAAGAAGAATCTAACTTAAGATTTGAACCAGAACCATTTAATGGTGAAGAACCAGATCAAGTATGGTTTACTACAATGCGTACAAATGTAACTCCAATTTATCGTATTGAAGTTGCTGCTGATCCTTACAGATTAACAGATGAATTTAGACCAAATGATACAATAAGCAAGAATGTAAGATTCTATATCCCATCAAATTCACTTGATAGATTATATTTGCTTATATCAGCAGAAAATACAACAGCAGATTTAAGTGATCCAAGTTTATTAGATGCAGATATTATAGCAGGTCGTTTGAATTATGATACATTGATTACAGCTTTCAATAATATGAAATATTTCATTGCTACAACAGAACAAAAATCAAGACATATTGATGTTATTGATAGAAAAGGCTGGGAACCAAGAGCAATAGATTATACATTGACAAGATACAACTATGACAGACGTATTTATGAACCAGTATATAACACATTATTCTGGTCAGATGGTGATGATAAAGAATTAACATATTGGGAAAAACAAACATTATTAGATTTTGCTAATTCTGGAACTCCATACTACAAGAAGAATATAGTTATTGGTTCACAAGAAATGTCAAGAGAAAATGTAAGTGGTAGAAGTGCATTCAATAGAGAATTAAATGATTTGATCTTACGTTCTAAAGTTAAAGGTGATGGTATTGTAAACAAATCATTTAAGATTACTACTGATCCTGACAGCTATAGAATAAAGGGCTTCTTCGAAGGTCATAACGTATTAATTGATGTTTTACCAACTCAATATGTTCCAGATGAAGGTCCAGTTCCTGGTACTATAACAAAGGTAGATACTGTATTAGGTAATGTTTATGTAGGATATTATTATCATACAGATGCAGCTGATGCTGATTATGATATAGATCATAAGATGAGTGTATTATCAAGCAAGACATTAACTGTAAACAGTATTTATGGTGCAATCGATTGGAGACATTTAGCTAATGCAACAGCATTCTTAGCTGGTATATTTGATGATATCGGCGGTGACTTAATCGTTCCTGTAGAATTAGTAAGTTTCAATGCTAATAGCTTAGGTAAACGAGTAATGTTAGATTGGAGTACTGCTTCAGAAATCAATACTAATACATTTGAAGTAGAACGTGCTGATGTATCAGCAAATGGTGTATATGGTTTATTCAATAGCATCAATACTCAAAAAGCTGCTGGAACAAGCAATACTTTATTAAATTATAACTATACAGATAGATCAGTAGATTATGGCAATACTTATGCATATAGATTAAAAGTAACAGATGCAGATGGTAGTTATTCATACTCAGCATTGAGAGAAGTAACTATTTCAAATGCTAATGGCTTGAATTTGAACGAATTTGTTCCAAATCCTGCTAATATTGTTTCTAATTTATCTTATACATTAGGAAATGCTGTAAATAATTTACGTATATCTATATTAGATATCACTGGTAAAGAAGTAAGCGTATTATATGAAGGAAGCAAACCATCAGGTGAATACGTTCTTGACTTAGATGTTGCTAATTTATCAAGTGGTGTTTATACAGTTATATTTAACGTAGACGGCTCAGTTGCAGCTAAGACACTTAATGTTGTAAAATAACATAAAAACATAAAAATAAATAATAGAATTTATTTATTTTATTGACTCCATAATTGATACAAATAATTACTTATTTTAACGCTCTCTCAAAAAGAGAGCGTTTTTTTATTAATAGAATTATTATTATTTTTGTATATAAGTTTTAAGATATTAATTAATAATTAGTTATTTTATTGTTAAATGCAGGAACAAGAATTTCAACCAAGAAAAGACTATTATGAACCTATGCATACAGCTGAGCATATATTGAATCAGACTATGGTACGTATGTTTGGGTGTCCTCGTTCAAAAAATACGCATATAGAGCGAAAGAAATCGAAATGCGATTATTTATTGGAACAAGCTCCTACAGAAGAACAGATATTGGAAATAGAAAATAAAGTAAATGAAGTAATCAGCCAAAATCTGCCAGTAACTATTGAGACTGTTTCTTTGGATGAAGCTAAAAATTTAGCAGATTTGAGCAAGCTCCCTGAAGGTACAGAAGGTACTATTAGGTTGGTTAAAATAGGTGATTATGATGTATGCGCTTGTATTGGCGCTCATGTAAACAATACTTCTGAAATTGGACGTTTTAAGATTTTAACGCATAATTTTGAAAATGGTGTTTGGAGAATGAGATACAAACTGGATAGTTTATAATAGCATCATAAATTTATAATAACATAAAAAAGGTAATATTAAAAATATTACCTTTTTTATGTTTGTATTTTATAATTGTTATTTCTTATAATTAATCTTCAATCAGATTAACAAATTCATTTCTCAGATTTAAATCATCTCGTAAATAACCTCTCATGACTGAAGTAGTCATAATAGTGTCTGTTTCAGAACCTTTTACGCCGCGTGCTATCATACAATAGTGTTTTGCTTTGATAACAACGCCGACTGCTTTAGGTTTTAATAAATCCACTAAATAATCAGCTATTTGTTCGCCTAATTCTTCTTGTATTTGACCACGGCGGGAAAACCATTCTACAATACGAGATAATTTTGATAAGCCGATAATTCGCTTATTTGGGATATATCCTATTGTACATTTGCCTGCTATAGGCTGCCAATGATGAGAGCAAATGGACATTACCTGTATTCCTTTGCTTATCACTAAATTATCTACATTTTTTCTGTTAGGGAAAAATGTTAAATCTGGCGGAGGATTATATCTTCCTGCGAATATCTCATTTACATACATTTTTGCAATACGATGTGCTGTTCTTTCACAATTAGGATCTTCCTGCGAAATTTTCATAATATCCATTATTTCTGAAAATTTCGTTTCTAA
>JAFRQN010000082.1 GCA_017428585.1 Bacteroidota bacterium
ATTATTTTTTATAAAATCAAGCTGCATTTCTTCATTTATTTCTAAACTAATAGTTGGAATAGCAGTTTCATTCCAAACAAACAAATCAACTTTTCCAAAATTATTATATAATGAATCTTGCAATTTCAAATGCAGTGTTATCTGTTCAAATGGATTCTTTTCCCATTTATCCCAAGGATTAATATTCGGTTGTATGACGCCAACTATTAATGATTTATTATGATCTGTTTTATTTTTATCTTCCAGTTGATTATAATATTTTGTTATATTTACGCCATACATATATGGAGCAATAAATATTATCAATAATACAAATATTAATGCAATATTTCGACGGTTAAAGAAAAAGTAATTTTTATTGCCAAACAACAGTTTATATAATATCACATTTACCAAAACAACGAGAAAACTTGGCCCCCATATTCCTGCAAGATCTACTATTTGATACCAAGTTGAATTATAATATTGAGTATATCCAACAGCCAGCCATGAATAAGCCAAATCTCCTAAACTATGCAGCCATTCAAAACCTATCCATATAAACGGAAAGAACCATACTGCGATATTTCTATTTACTAATTTTGTAAATTGACTGTATATAAAAAATGGAAATAAGAAAAATAAAGGATGGAAAAAGCAGTAACAATGCCGGCTATAAAAAGATAAATATCTGTATTTTCCTGCCAGCTGCTAATCCACCAATTTGTTCCAGCATGATATACAAAAAACATAATATATACATACAAATATAAATGTTTTATTTTATCATACTCTAAAACTTTAAATATAGGAATAAAGGCAAAAAAAGCAAGAATAAAACAAGGCAGCGGTGGAAATGATAATGCTAAAAGACCGCCTCCTAAAATTGATAATAATATATTTTTCCAAAAATTAGGATTATATGTTTTGCTTCCTTCAAGTCTTAAATCCTTATTATTAAAAAAATTATTAAATGACATAATTATGAATAATCAAAACAATAACTAAAAATTTAATCCTATATTCAACGAAATACCATTGTCATAATCTGCAAACGGCATTATTTTTAATTTAGCGTTTCCAAAATTATGCTCAAATAAATGAGCGCCAACGTATGCATCTACCGCTGCTAAAGCATAAACTCCTATTAAATATAAACTTGCAAGATCTCTATTATCAATAGCATTTTCCCGCTTTTCATTCATATATTTCCAATTATAGGAATCTTTATCAACTATAGCATCTAACTCTTTTTGATAATCTTTTGATTTTAGATGATTATCAATAACCATATACCACACAACGCCTGCTGCAATTCCAAATATTGGCGCTTTCCAATAGTTTTCTACATAAACTTGTCCTAATCCTGGAAAAGCAAAAGAAAGACCAACTGCATACAAAGGGTTTTTAGTCGGTGCAGCTTCTATTTCTATTTTATTTGACATATTATCTGAATAATTATATAATTCAATAGAAGAAATAAGATTGTCATTCTCTTCTAAATCGCTGTTTTCTGTAGAAGCAAAACAAAGATTAGAATAAGCACAAAGTATAAACAGTATAGCAAAAAAATATAAATATATAATAAATTTGGATTTTTTATTATTCATAATCTATTGATATAACAAAATTAGGAGCGATGTTTTCTAAATTTATCTACATTGATATTAAATGCCTTTATTTTATTGTGCAGTGTTTCCCTGCTGACGCCGAGATTTGAAGCTGTCTTAGATACATTGCCGTTATATTGCTGCAATGCTTGTTCTATTTTTATTTTGTAGAACGAATCTTTATCTTCCTTTAATGTTCTATCTGATGATATGCCGACAACATCATTAAATTGTAATGTACTGTTTTTGTTTGATATATATTGAACAACATCTACTGCATCTATTTGTTCTTTTTTTACTATCTGCAGCATAAGTTTTACTGCATTAACTAATTCTCTGACATTGCCAAGCCATTCTTGTTCGCTTAATAAATTCATTGCATCTTGTGTAAAGAATTTATTATTTTCAAAATTAAGATTATATAAATTTACTGTATGAACAATTATATCAATTATATCTTCTTTGCGTTCTCTAAGAGGCGGAATAAAAATATCTGCTTCGCATAATCTATGATATAGCAATCCGTCAAACTCATCTCGCTGTATCATCAAATTTAAGTTTTTGCTGCTTGAAGAAATAAAACGAATATTGACTGATTCATAATCATTTGCGCCGACATGTTTAATTCTCTTTTCTTCTAAAGGCTGTAATAGTTTTAATTGCAAATCTTTTGGCATATATTCTATTTTATCTAAGAAAAGTACGCCTTTATTTGCTTCGCCAAATGCACCTTTTGAATTTGAATCTGCGCCTTCAAAAGCATTCTTTACATAACCAAATAATTCTCTTTGGAAATTCTCGCCAGAAAGACTTGATACATCTACTGTTACAAATTTATTGTTTTTTCTATTGCCTATATTATGCAGTGCGCGCGCTGCCAAAGCTTTTCCTGTACCTGTTTCTCCAGTAATTATAACATTAGAGTCCGTTCTGCCTATATCAATAATACGTCTTCCTACGTCTATTAATTTTTTACTGCTTCCTATTATCCCTTGTTCATTTAAGAAATTCAGTATTTCGCTGTCTTCGCCTATTGTTGTTTTTGATAGATTGATTGTTGAATTTACAGCTCCACGTATTGTTTCTCTGCCAACTGTACTCTTTTCTATAAAATTAACTGCGCCTAATTTTGTCGCTTTTACAGCTGTATCTATAGTTCCTTTACCTGATAACATTATAACAGGAATCTGTACATAATTTTTACGGAAGATTTCAAGCAAATCCAATCCATTCATTCTTGCGCCAATACCAAATTCTATATCCAAAAAGATCAATCCTACATCTGAATGATTGCTCTTCATATATTTAACTGATTCTTCTGGTACATTTATCGCAACAGCTTCAATATCTGAACTTATTGAATTTACAATCCCTACTACAGCATTAGAAAATTCTATGCTGTCATCTATAATTAAAACTTTCATTTATTTATTTTATTAATATTTAAGTGGTATTAATGTTAATAGCGTATCAAAAAGTTGTCTAAATGTCTTGCTTCCGTATGTATCATGTTCATTCCATTGTGCTTTGGAATAAAATTTTACGGACGGCTTGACCAATTCTACATATTTGCATTCATTACCCGGCTCATTCAATGCTGGTGTATATAAATATGTATTATTTGTATATTCTAATATTTTTAATACTCGTTTCATTGGAATTTTAGTTATAGAATCGCTTACAACCTTATTAGTATTTTTATCTTGCTGATAAAAATCTATCCTGCCGTTGTCATATAATCTATAACCCATTAATTTGCTGTCTTTGCTGTTGTTATATCCCCAAGACAATGTAAAGTTTTTATAGTCGGATGTTAATTTATATTTAGAATCATCTTCCTGCTCTACATTATCCGTAGTTGTTTTGTTCTTGTTGTTGTCATCATCTTTAACTGTACCGCAGCCAAAGAAAAACAACATAAAAAGAATAAATATTATATTTTTTTTCATACAATTATTTTACAATTTTAGAGATTTCTTTAAATAATGGTGATTTTGCTGTTTTTAGCAGTTCAAATATTATAGATTCGTATGTAGTTATATATGCTCCAAAATCACGCATTGCTTTTAATGCAAACTTTTTGTCATATTCTTTTCTTGATGATATACAGTCTGCTATCACTATTGGATTAAAACCGCCGTCATCTAATAAATCTAATACTGTCTGTTGAACGCATACATGTGATTCTATGCCTATAATAATAACATTCTTTTTATCTAATTCTGCCAACGCATTTAATATATTCTCATTGCTTACACAGCTAAATTCAAATTTTTCAAATTCTTTATGCTGGTTGTTAGAATTTAGAATATCGGAGATAATAGGAAGCGTTGCTCCCAACCCTTTTTTATTTTGAACTGTTGAAATTATAGGAAGCTGTAATACGTTTATTGCTTTTATTAATCTTTCAGAATTATCTATCAGTTGTTCTTTGTTAGACATAGCAGCCAATATTTTCTCCTGCATATCGACCACTAATAATACTGTATTTTCTTTATTTATTGTCATATTATTTCCCTATTCTTATGCAAAAAACAATATGCAATTTACTATATTTTTTCTACATTTACAAATTATTTTATAGACATTTCTTTTCTATTATAATAAATTTATATTAATTATATCTTAAAACAAAAAAAGAGCAGAATATCTGCTCTTTTTATATTTTTAAAATTCTATATCTTTTAGTTCATTATTCATTATGTTGTTTGTTTCGTATAATGATTTTATTAATTTTTGATAATGAGTGATTTCATCATATTCCAATCGGCGTCCTTTGCGTGCTTTAAGCCATGTTTGTGCTGGCTGGTAGCTTCCTATCTTGAAATTCCATATCTCTTCTGGAACATTATCAAAATATTGTTCTTCGTTTATATATACTCTATTGTTGTTGTATCTTACTTTTGTAATTTCGTCTGAACCTGATACTTTATATTCTGTTATAAACTCATTTAATGTGTCGCTTTTGAGCAAATGCAGGTTTCTAAGTTTAGAGCCGATGTTTATTAAATACTTAAAATCTTCTTGATTCTTTGGATATGGTATTTTTGGAAACTCTATTTTTAGAAATTCTATATATTTCTTTCTATAATTTGGACAATGAAGTACTGCATATATATAATCCATCAAATCTATTGGCGCAAATGTATTGTCGTTTTCTTCTTTTTCTGATGTAAATTTTAACCCTGTTTTATTTTCAATCTCTTTTATTATGTTTTTGTCTTTTATATTTGGAATACGCAGTCCATCTTCTGTATATAAATATAAAGGAAATAAATATGCATTGCCTCCTAATAAATGTTTATCTATAATTAGATTAGTAATTATTAAGTGTTGATATATATCTTCCGTAAAATTTCTACATACAGATATTCCTAAATTATAACCTTTACTATTTAAAATATGCTGCATAACATCATAACGAGCACATTGATAAAATCCTTTACCATTTCCAGTATAAAAAGTAAATCTATAATCAAATGGTCTATAATGTATTTCAACAAACATTCCTTTATCTGGATAACATTTTTCTAAATCTTTTCTTGCCGTACTAATCTTCCAATCTCTGCCATCACGTCCTAAACTAAAAATAGTTCTTGCTTCCTCATCATCTTTAATACTAAGAAATTTATCTATTGTATCTTTCAAATTATTATAATTGAAATGTATAGTAAATTTATCACGTGCTGTTGTTATACCAGATACATTTTTATTAAATAAATTATCTAAAGCAAAAAAATCTTCGTAATCATTTATTTTACTGAAATCTTTAGGAGCAAAG
>JAFRQN010000083.1 GCA_017428585.1 Bacteroidota bacterium
GGTTGATAGTACTGTTTATGAACCATTATATAATGAAATTAATAAACTAATAGAAGATATATGCGGTGATGGCTGGCAGGTTCAAATAAGATTAACACCGAGAGCAGAAACGTTTGACAAAGACAAAGTAGAAATTGTTAAGAATATAATTTTAGAAGAATTAAATCATCCTGACAGTCTGCGTACTATATTTTTAATTGGAAGAGTACCTGTTCCATATTCTGGAAATTATGCAACAGATGGACATATCCCAGAACACTGCGGTGCCTGGCCATGCGATGGCTTTTATCAAAGTTTTGCAAAAACAATGAATGATACTTCGGTATATAAATGGACTGATTCAAAAGTTACAAGTACAATAGCAGAAGATGAAAGAAATTGGAATATTATAGATGATGGTAAATTTGATAATGATTTATTTCCAAGAAATTTAACCTTGGAATGCGGTCGTGTAGATATGTATAATTTACCTTTATTTAATAAAGATGAAATTGAATTATTAAAACAATATTTTAATCAAAATCATCTTTATCGAAATAATCTATTAAATTTTAAAAAGAATGCTATTATTAATGATTATTTTGGAATGTATTCAAAATATGAAGTTTTTGCTGCCAATGGCTGGATGAATGCAATAAGTCTATTTGGACAAAATAATATTGATACATTTGATTTTAAAACAGCTTTACTACATGATAAATATTTATTTAGTTATGCTTCAGGACCAGGAAGCTACACAGCTTGTCAGAATGCAGTCAGTACAGAATATTTAGCATCTGAAGGCGGTTATAATACAATATTTTCATTTTTATTTGGTTCGTGGTTTGGTGATTGGGATAACAAAAATAATCTTATGCGTTCTATGTTGGCTGCAACTCCTCCTGCTCTAACTTGTTCATGGTCTGCACGTCCTTATTGGTATATACATCAGATGGCTTTTACTGAAACTATTGGTTATTCTGCCCTTCTGACACAAAATAATTCTTCATTTGGAACATATATATCCAACTCTCAGCGAGGTCATAAAGGAATACATATATCTTTGCTTGGAGATCCTACTTTACGAATTAATAATATTACTCCTATAACCGATGCAAATGCTGTTTTCGATATGAATGACAATTCACAACCTCCTTATATCAAATTATCTTGGAAATATGATGATAAAGAAATAGAAGGATTTAATATCTATAAAGCAAAATCAATGTTTGATAAATTCACAAGAATTAATTCTGAAATAATAAAAGATTACGAATTTATAGACAATAATATATTTTTAGATTCAGTCATATATCAGATAAGAGTTGTAAAAAAAGAAACATCTATTAACGGCACTTATTATAATCAAAGTATAGGTAAATTTATTACTGTTCCAACAATATCTATTCCTTCCAAAGAGAATACAATAACAGCCTGTGTGATACCTAATCCTGTTCAAGACTATATTAATCTTGTTGTTTCAGCATTACCAAACAAATTATTAACGTTATCATTATATGATTTGCTTGGCAATAACTATGGAAAAATATATAATAACATATTAAACGATAGTGATATATTAATAAGATTTAATTTAAACTCTATAAGCAGTTTAACTAATAATTTAAATATATCATCGGGAACATATTATTTAGTATTAAATCAAGATGATAAAAAACTAATACTTCCTATCGTTATTTCAAGATAAATTCTCTGATAACATATCTTTATTCCTTTAGATTAGAATTACAAAAATAAAATTACAAAATAATTATAAAAATATGTAAAAAAACATTTATATTTGTAATTTAATAAAATTACAAATAATAAGTTAATAAACATCTATTATGCAAAATATTAAATTTTCAAAAGAAACACTTAGAGACTATATATTTATAGCAATTGGTGCTGCTATTATGAGTCTTAGTATTGCCATGCTTGTTGATGTCTTTGTTGTACCAGGAGGTGCAGCAGGTTTATCCATGGCTATTTATTATTTAACCGATGGTTTTTTCTCTATTGGTGTATTAAAATGGATGATAAACGTACCATTATTTATATGGGGTTATAAAGTTTTAGGCAATACATTTGGTCTGAGAACATTTTATGGTTTCTCTTTATGTTCTTTTTTCATTGATTTTTTCAGAGGAGAAATTCCAGGTTTTCATTTTATAAAAGTACAAGAATCTGCTTTTATAAAAGACATGGTGCAAAATGATTTTTTATTTTTAATAATTTTTGCTGCAATTTTAATGGGCGTTGGCTTAGGTATTATCTTTAAATATAAAGGTACTACAGGAGGTTCTGATATAGGAGCCGCTATTATGCAAAAGAAATTAGGAATTATGCCTGGACGTTCCATAATGATAATTGATTTCTTTGTTATCGCTTTAGCTGCTGTTATTATAAGCGTAAAAGGAATGCCGTTAGAAAAACCTATTCTTTCTTTGGTTCTTTATGCTTTATTATTGTTATTTGCTTCAAGTTGGATATTAGATCTTATTTTAGATGGATTTGATTATGCTCGTATGGTTTTAATAATATCTGATAAATCTGATGAAGTAGCAGAAGCTATTATGCATAAATTAACACGTGGTGCAACTGCACTCAAATCACGTGGTATATACAGAAACATAGACAGAGAAATTATTATGACTGTGGTAACTATAAAAGAAGTACCTAAAATTAATACATTAATTAAAGAAATAGATCCTAACGCATTTATAGTAATTAATCCTATATATGAAATTAATGGTACAGGATTTAAACGCAGATCTATATAATATAAACGAAAAATATATTTAATAATACAGATTATATATGGAAATAATTTCAGCTATATTTTATTTTGTTATTGTCCTTGGAATTCTGGTATTTATACATGAATTCGGTCATTTTATTATGGCTCGTCTAAGTGGAATGCGTGTAGAAACATTTTCACTTGGAATGGGTTTTAGACTATTTGGTTGGAATAAAGTAAATGGTTTTACATTTGGAAATTTAGATGAAAAAATAGACTTAGGAGCTCATACAGATTATAGATTAGCAGCCTTCCCTATTGGCGGTTATTGTAAAATATCTGGAATGATAGATGAAACTTTAGATACCAAAGCTATAGCAAAACCACCTCAACCATACGAATTTAGAGCAAAAGGTCCTTTTAAGAAAGCTATAACAATTGTTGGTGGAGTTCTTTTTAATACTCTTTTAGCTATTGTAATATTTTCAATTTTAGCTTTTAGAAATGGAGAAACAACATTCAAAACTACTACTATTGGATATGTTTCTGATACTTCTATTGCTCAAAGAGTTGGTCTATTATCTGGTGATAAAATTAATGCTATCGATGGGAAGAAACTAAATTCATGGAACCAATTATTGCTTTCATTAACTGAGAATTTAGGAAATGATAGAAAAATTAGCATTACAAGAAATCAAATAGATACTGTTATAACTGTTAATGGGAAAAAATTAGTTGATTTAATTTCTTCTAATATTCCTTTAGGATTAGAACCAGATGGATTGCGTACTATAATAATGAGCGTACAAAGCAATAGTTTAGCTGAAAAAGCAGGTATAAAATCCAATGATACTATTTTGTCTTTAGATAATACTCCTATATACTCATATACTGAGTTTATATCTGAAATGCAAAATAGAAAAAATAAATTAATCACTCTTGAATGGAAACATGATAATAATATTATTACAAAAGAAATACAATTAGATAATAATGGTATTATTGGTGTTCAAATAGCTCAAGCATATACTGGTGAAACAATAAAAACTAATTATAATATATTAGAAGCATTTGTTGTTGGAACAAAACAAACTTTTGAAACTTTTAGATTAATTGTTAGTTCAATTTATCAGATTATTGTTGGCAACCTTGAATTTAAGAAAGCTATTGGCGGTCCTATTATGATTGCTCAACAGGCAACTCAATTTGCTGATAGAGGATTTTGGAGTTTCCTTAGTTTTACTGCAATGCTTTCTATTTCATTGGCTTTAATTAATATTTTGCCATTGCCTGCTTTAGATGGTGGTCATTTCCTTATAATTATTATTGAAGCTATACTCAGACGAGAAATATCAGTAAAAGTAAAATTAGTATTACAGCAAATAGGATTATATCTTTTAATGGGTTTAATGATTTATGTAATCATTAATGATATTTTAAAACTACTATAAATAAATTGATTATTGCCAAAAAGATTATTATTCTTTTTGGCAATAACTTTATAATCATCTTTTCTATTTTATAATATACTTATTGTTGTTTTTCATTATTTTATAATTATCAAAAATATACAATCATAGAAAATTAAATTTTTATGAAAAATAGTAATAAAATTAATGATAATATATTTAATATACAATCAGCACCTGCTTTTGTATTATTATTAATTTCAACAATAACTATATTAATAATAAAAAACATAAACTTTAATATCTACGTTAATTTTGCTTTAGCTTTATTAGTATTAATTGCAGCTTTATTGTTTTTCTTAAAAAATATAATACAGCTGCTTTTATTTTAATGTCCATAAGCATAGGTTTATCTTTCTTTATATTCAATAATAATCAATTCACTCCAATTCCAGAAAAAATTATCCCAACAGAGGAAGCAGTCGCTGGCGGAAAAATTATTAAAGTATTAAAATATGACAGCACCTACAGTCGTTATCTTGTCTATGGCTTTATTAAAAATAAAACATTAAGAAGATTAGATAATGAAAGATTCATTTTAAATCTATCTGGTCCTAAAAAATATAATTTAGGAGAATCTATTTTAGCAAATTGTTCAATTCGTGTTGCTGAACCCAAACAATTACCCACCGAGTTTGATGAACTAAAATATTGTAGAGGTTTAGGAACTATTTGGATTGCAAAAACAAATTCATATAATATAAAACTTACAAAAGATGCAAATTGGTTCTACTCTATTAGAA
>JAFRQN010000002.1 GCA_017428585.1 Bacteroidota bacterium
AAATAAGAATAATCTGTTCCTAAAATATTATTTAGGCTTGCTCTTATAAATGCATTGCCTAATTTAGCAGAAATATAAGCATTTAATCCATTAAATGAAAATTTGCTCTTCAAATCAGATACTGCATACATCTTAAATATTGGATTATAATATAATAATTCATTATTAATTTGTACTGCTGTTCCAATTCCACCTTTTACATAATTTAATTTTTTCTTATATGTATAATCACAAGAAACCATTAAATAACAACTTGGACTATTATTATTTATATATGTTTGTACTTGTCCATTTAGATTTAAGTTTTTGGCAATAGCTGTTGTTATCAAACCTGCAAAACCATAAATATCTTTTTCTGATATATCCATCTTTTTGCAATCAAAAGAATAGATATTATCAGTATCAAAAGACAACAAAAGCGGATTATATATTCTACGATAGAATAAGTTAAAATCTAATAATAGATCGTTATTATCTCTTTTCCAGCCTACGAGACCCAATAAATGTTTTTCATGTTCAAAATTAAACACAGGAAGCGGTGTATTATTAACAAATGACAAATCAAAGAATAACTTATTATTATCATTCAAATCAAAAAGGATTTTTCCTGATACAGATAATAGATTTTCATTATATTTATTTTCAAATCGGCTTCCTGCTTCAAGATTTACAGCACCAAGTCTATATTTTAATAAAGCGTATGCATTATAAAAAATTCCAGAATAATCATCATTTATTAATATATTTTTACCTAAATGATCATATCCAAAATCTAATCCTGAATTAAGCTTTAAATTATCAGATAATCTATAAGATAATTTATTTGTTATTCCTGCTATTTGAGAATTAACAGTATTAGCGCCATTGGTATCAATACTTAGCAATTTAGCATCATTTCTCCAGAAAATATTATTCTCTTCATTTGTAAAAAACAAATTAGATTTAATGTCAAGAGTAGAATCTGAAGAATAGCAATATGATAAAAACACATCATTTCTATACTGTCTATTGCCTAAATTGCCAAAGTTTACATTAACCAGATTAGCTGTATTTTCGTCTTTGTTTAATTCTTCAAAAAGAATTCCGCCAAAATCTCCAGAATAATAATTAGTAAAATTATATATTAATGCAATATTAGAATTATTAGAAATATCATGTCTTAAAGCAAAACGTCCATTCCATAATTTAATATTAGAATTTTTATAGCTGCCGTCAGAAAACATAGTTTTAAATCCCGCAGTAAAATTCCAATTAGGCATAAAATTTTGGCTAAAAATACCATCTAATGCTATATGTTTATGATCTCCTTGATTATACCAAATTCTTGTATATGGTTTTGCTGTATTAAATATAGTAGGCTGCAAATTAATATATAGACCGCTTGAACCGCCATATATTGCAGCTTCAGAACCAATATAACATTCTATATTTCTTACAAATTCAGGTGAGAATTCATTAAAATTTGGTGTAGAATAAAATAAATCATTTATTGGTGCATTTGCCAATGTTAATTTATTAGAAGCCGGCATTGCTCCTAAAAAAGAAACAGCATTTGCATTGCCGGGAACACCCGTAAACAAAGGATAACAATTTATTTTATTTATTAATATTTCGTTATAAGTATAGTAATTAACGTTTATAAAATCACTTATATTTATTGATTTATAAACATCATTAGATGATAAACTGCCTATTTTTTTATTTGTAGTGAAAAGTTCATACTTGCACGAATCAGAATAAACTGTTTCTTGATGATTCAAGCTGTCATTTATACTTTCACCATTAGACGCATCACTTCCATTACCATTAGGTATAACAACATTCTCAACTGGTCTTTTTGTTTTTTTTACATCACTGCAAAAATATAAATAGTCGTTAGTTATATTTTTTGCATATATATTAAAATTACTAACGACTATCAAATATAAACA
>JAFRQN010000084.1 GCA_017428585.1 Bacteroidota bacterium
ACAATATGTACAGTCAATGCATTTCTTCTGGAATAGATACAATAATATATAGTATAAATTCTAATATTGATAATTCTTTACTTGAGAATAAACTGCTTAACCAAAAAACAAAATATATACTTATTAATGCTAACAGCATAGAAAATAAAATAAGCAATAAATATATAGAAATAAAGATAAATAATGAAAATATAAGCGCAGTTTTAGAAAATATGCCAAACTGCAAAGATTCTTTAAATAGAATATGCGGACATTCATTTGATGCAATTAGAATCAATAAAAATGGAGAAAGCGATATTTTTCATTTTAACGCAAAACATAACGATACAATAAGCTATAATGATGTAGATTCAGCAAACAAATCTAATTATAGATTTGCAACGGCAGCAATACCAGAGAAAAAAGAATCTTTTTTTAAACGAATATTAGAACCAACATTGGTTGCTGCAACAGCAGCTCTTACAACAATTATGTTTTTTACGATAAGATCAAAATAAGATAATAATATGGCATGGAATAAATTAATCGGATTGGAAAGAGAAAAATCTATTTTCCAAAAAATAATATTGGAAAACAAATTAGCATCCGCATATTGTTTTTTGGGAATAGAAGGCATTGGAAAAGATGGTTTTGCTTTAGAGATAGCAAAAACTGTAAACTGCCAACATCCTATCATATCCAATGATACAATTAGTCCATGCGAAGAATGCAGCAGCTGCAAAATGGCAAATTCGTTTAAGCATCCAAATATTCAATATATATTTGCACAACCAGCTGAAGATAAATCTAAAGCAAGCGCTAAACAAGAATTACAAGAAACAATAAAAGAAGAAATAAAAGAAAAATTAGGAAATCCTTATCATAAAATTAATATTCCAAATGCAAGACAGATCAATATAAGCTTAATAAGAAATATTACTAAACATCTTATGCTTGCTGATGCTAATGGACATAGATTTGTTATAATATCGAATGGAGAAAATATGAATGTAGAGGCTTCCAATGCTTTCCTAAAAACAATAGAAGAACCAATGGAACGAACTACAATAATTATCACATCTTCCCATCGTGAAAAGATATTGCCGACTATATTGTCAAGATGCCAGCAATTTTATTTTGATCCGATAAAATTAGAATATATACAGCAATATATAATTAAAAATTATAATAAATCAGAAGAAGATGCAAATTTAATTGCAGCAATTTCACGAGGATCTATTACACAGGCATGCGAATATTTAGATGACAATTTAAATAATTTAAGAAATAATATTGTTGATCTTCTGCGTATTTCATTGAAAAGGAAAAATTACAAAGAAGAGCTGTTAAACAATATTGCAGACATAACAAAAAAGAAAGACAGAAAACTAACTATTTTAATTTTAGAGCTGCTGTTGATATGGATGCGTGATGCATATTCACTAATAAAAACACAAACATCTGATTATGTAATCAACAAGGATTTATTAAATAGAATAACTCCATTCTGCAATGGATACTCTAAATGTGATTATTTGGCTGCAATTAATGAAATAAACGATTCAATTAATCTGCTAAATAGAAATATTGATCCACAGCTTGCTTATATTTCACTTTTTATAAAATTAAGAAAAATTTTTTTACAATAAATAATTTACAATAGATAACAGAAATAAAACTTATGATAGATACAAATTTGAATAATACATCTGATAATCAATTAAATAATTCAACAGTCAATACAACAGAACAAAATAATGACTGCTGCAATAAAAGCGATTACGCTGTTGTGGAATTTAAAGGACACCGCCGCCTTATCTTTAGCAATAAAAATAATATTGCAATAAATAAAGGCGATAAAGTGCTTGTTCAGTTAGCTTCTGGAATTGATTTAGGAACAGTAATATTTACTAAAGGCGCAGATTGTGAATATATTGCAAAACGCAATGTAAGCGATACATCAAATATAGTTGTAAGATTGGCTGACAACAACGACCTTGACAAAGAATTCTTAAATAGATATGACGAGCCTGATATTATTTTTAGAACTAATGAGATGGCTCAGAATTTCGAAATAAATATGAAAATTGTCGATGCTGAATGGCAGTTTGACAAACAGAAACTTACAATATATTTTACTGCGCCAGACAGAGTTGATTTTAGAGAATTGGTAAAAGAACTTGCCCGCCAGTTCAAGACAAGAATAGAATTAAGACAAATCAATTCAAGAGAAGAAACACGCAGATTAGGAAGCGGCGTTGGATGCTGCGGACAGCCAATTTGCTGTACATCTTGTTTATTTGATTTTAATCAAGTTACAATAGAACATGCACGCATTCAGCAGTTATCAAACAATGTAACAAAACTAAGCGGAAGATGCGGAAGACTGAAATGCTGTCTGCTTTATGAATATGAGTACTATGCAGAAGAATTAAAGAACTATCCTGAAATTAACTCCACAGTTAAATTAGATGACGGCGAAGGAATTATGAATAAAATAGATATTTTTAAACACAATGTAAATGTATTTAATACAACATTAAAGAAAAATATCACCTTCTCTTTGGAAGAAATAAAAAAATATGTTGATGAAGGAAAAGTTACTCCGCCTGTTTCTTCTGAATTTAAGCTGGAAGAAAATATTGACGAAGATTTAATATTAGATGAATAAATTTTTAATTAATAAATTATTATTCTTTGAATAATCACTTATAATAAATATCAATAAATACTCTTATGGAAAGTATTATTAACTCCCTGCCACCAGGCATTTTTGACTGGGTTATTATGCCAATACTGATTGTTTTGGCAAGAGTATCCGATGTATCTGTTGGCACAATCAGAATAATCATGATTGGGAAAGGATACAGAAAAGTTGCTCCATTCCTTGGATTTATAGAAATCTTTATTTGGATACTTGCAATAAGCCAAATTATGCAGAATTTAAATAATTTTGTTTATTATATCGCATACGCTACAGGATATGCTTTAGGAACTTATATAGGAATGGGACTTGAAAACAAATTGTCGCTCGGAAATGTTGTTGTTCGAATTATTATGGACAAACATGCAGATGACCTTATTCAAGTACTTAAAGACAACAATCATAATTTTACAGTAGTAGATGCAGAAGGAAAATTTGGAGACGTAAAAATTATTTTAATGATATCTCAACGTCATCTTTTGCCTGAAACAATTGGATTAATTGAAGAATATACGCCTCACGCCTTTTACTCTATTGAGGATATAAGAGATGTAAAACAGGAAAAACTTCCCGGCGGTCCAAACCCTATATTTAAGCATCTTTCATTTAATCATAAAAAGAAATAATAATTATAATAATTATAATAGATTAATTTGTATAAAAAAAGAGCAGTTTTAATAACTGCTCTTTTTTATTATAATGAAATAAATATTATTCTTTTATAAAATTAAAAATACTGTCTTTTATTTTTAATGAATATGTACCTGTAAATAGATTTCCAACATTTATTATATTGGAATTATTTATATCTTTTATAATCAATTCCCCGCTCATGTCATATATTTCATATTCTTCTCCTAATAAATTATTATTATTTATATGAAGAATATTTGATACAGGGTTAGGATATACTGATAATTTAGTATTTTCTTCTATACTTTCATTATCACCATTTTTTATGCTTATTTCGTCTATCCATAATGCATTCCCATTTGAACCAGGAATACAGCCAATTCTTATTATAAAGTTTTCTTTGACATATTCGGATAAATTGACTTGAACCTGTTTATATTCTTCTGAGGTCGGCACATATATTTTTTCATAGTCTTCTTCAACACCTGTTTCTTTACAAAATATATCTGAAATTCTTTCCCATGTGTTTCCCCAATCTTTTGATATTTCTACTATTATTCTTGGTTGAGTACCATTCCGCCTGCCATCTGAATAAGCATAATAATATGTTAATATTTTTTGGGGATTATCTTTGTAATCAATCTCTCCAAACATTATATATCCTGGTTTAGATGCCACATTATATAAAAAATTATCCAATAGAAACAAAACTGCTGTTCCTGTATTTTTTGCTCCACAAGAACCATTTTCAAGCATAAAGTATGGATTTAGTGTATTATCTAATACTGTATGAGGAGGAAGAATACCTGATCTTGAAACTATATCTGGATTTTCAAATGTAATTTCTGTTTCACTAAATAAAGTATCTATTAAATTTATTTTTAATGATTGTGTACTATTAGATGATGATAATAGATTATTTGTATAAATATTAGAAACAGAAACATTTGTATTATAGATAGAAGAAGTATTAAAATCTTCTTGTGTTATTTCTGGCAATTCAAATATCATAGATTCGCCTTTATTTAATGTTCCTGTATATGTTTCTCTTTTAACTGCAACAGTATCATATTTTTCTGTTATATATCCTTCATCATAAACGTTATACTCTTTATCATATAAATTAAAAATAGGTTGTATATTGGCTAATGTATATTCTAAATCAAATTTTGTTACAGGCCAATCAGAATTCCCTGTTACTTTTACTTTCGGATGAATGGTTTTAAACTTAAGATTATTACTATATTCTGTTATATCTTCTACTTCCAACTCTGATTTAACAGCATCTACAGCTGCTTTATAACCTGTATATATATTGCTTTTGCTTTCTGAAATAAATGCAGCAACCTCTAAATTTTCAAGATCAAGCGGAACATTTCTTATTGAATCAGGAAGTATTATTGTATACTTTATACAATCATAACTGCCTTTTTTAGTTGTAGTAATAGTATCACCCCATACACCACCTGTATTACCAAAAGAACTACCATTTGATATTACTTTTCTTAGAACATGCATGTGGCGGTATAAATCTTCACCAAGCGCATAATCTGGATTAGCATCTGCATACATCTGGGGACAAATTATTTCATTCTGCAAAAGCATTACTGTTAAATAATTTTCAGCTGCAGGCGAATTATCTGTATAATAATATTCTACCTCTACAGTAAGTCTACGTGTTGTAGTATTAATCTCTGGTTTAACAAAAATATTTACAACAGATATCTGATTCATTATGTCTATTGCTTTACTTTCCCACTTATCACAACTCATTGCCCAAGGATCTGTGGATCTATTTATAGAACACAAAGTTAGATCTTTTATATCTGGCGGAAGATCTCCTTCACCTGATCTGTCAAAAATAAGATCACCATCATCTGTTCTTAAATCATAATCATTTATTATCCACTTATAATATTTTTTACTAAAATACTCTCCTGGTTCAGCAGTCCATCGACCACAATGAATATTTATATATATAAAATTATCTGAATGCTGTTCTGCCATTGTATTTGCTTTCCTATCCTCTGAAGCACCAGAAACACCATACCAACCAGTATTCCATCCTGTAAAATTTTCTAAAACTGCAGTACGATTTTGGACTTCGGTACTTACCCATTTGGGTGTTTGTGCCTGCAGCTTTGCAACAAATAAAAGTGATAATAAAATATATATAATATTTTTTCTTTGTTTTTTCATAAATTAATGAATTAAATGTCATTTATATAATTAGTTAGTTATTCATTCTTCTGAGTTGATATAAGATAGATGATAAATAAATCATTTTTTAGTTACATACACTTGTACAAGGAAGTATTGTATAAGATAAGCTGTCAGAATGTGCTTCAAGACATCTAATAATATCTTCGTAATCTACCTCTGCTGGATCTAATACACAAGTATCTCCTACTTGTTCATTGGTTAAGTTAACTGAAATAATTTCTCCAAGACTATTACGACAGTAGGTTTCAATTCTTTTACAACATCCTGCTTCTCTGCTACAGTCAATATATATAACACCAGGAATTGAATCTAAACCAATATAACGCGTATATAATATTTTTGATTTACATGCTACTTCATTATAAAAAACATATTGTTGTAAATTGTTATCCAAAGAATCACAAGATGGAATAGCTGCCATTTGTTCTGCTTCATACTGACCAATCAAAAAAT
>JAFRQN010000085.1 GCA_017428585.1 Bacteroidota bacterium
AATCCTAAATATACTTCGGAAGTTTCAATGCCCAATGATAAAACATTATCCCATGCTTTGTTTGCAGACGAAGTTTCACCTAATTTCCAATAAACCTCACCGCTTAACAAAAACAAATCTACACTCTTTTCCGTCTTTGTTTTTTCTTCTACTATAGTTTTTAATTCGCTATACCTATTTTGTTGTTTTAGTACTCTTACCAAAGCCTCAAAATATTTCTTGTTGGTCGGCATTGCTGCATATATTTCTTGATAAATCTGAACTGCAGACTCTAATTCGCCGCCCTTTTCAAAACTCTCAGCCAATCTATATTTTTGTTCATAGTAATTATTTTGAGCAAAAATATTATTGCTGCAAACAAAAAATAATGGAATTAAAACTAATATGTATTTTAATGATAAAATTTTTAATGATAAAAAATCTATTTTCATTTATTTTATATCAGCAAAATAAAACATTATTAACCAATAATTAACGATGACTGCCTATATCTTTTCTATAATAACAGCCTTCAAAACATATTTCTTTTACTTTGTCATAACTGTTTTTTATGGCAGTTTCCAAAGTTGAACCAAAACCAGTAACGCCAAGCACACGTCCGCCAGATGTAATTAGTTTATTATCCTGAATTTTTGTTCCTGCATGGAATACAAAAGAATTAGGAGTTTCTTGTAAATTTCCTGTTATTTCCTTACCTGTTTCTGCTTTATCTGGATACCCCTTAGAAGCAAGTATTACACAACAAGCTGTACCATTGTTTATTGTTTTTACTGCTGTTTTATCTATACAGCCTTGTGAAGCTGAATATAACAATTTTGCAAAATCGCCGTCAAAAATACTCAATACAACCTGCGTTTCTGGATCACCAAAACGTACATTATACTCAACAACCTTTGGTTCATTATTATGAAGCATTAAACCCACATACATACAACCTATATAACTCATTCCATCGGCTTCCATACCCTTCAGAGTAGGTATTATTATTTTATTTTTTACTTTTTCCAATATCTCAGGCGTAACTACTCCTGCAGGAGCATAAGCACCCATGCCACCTGTATTTTTGCCAGTATTATTTTCTCCGATACGTTTATGATCTTGTGCAGGTGCCAAAGTTATAAAATCTTTTCCATCACAAACAGCAAATACAGATGCTTCTACACCTTCCATAAATTCTTCTATAACTATTTTCTCGCTTGCTGTTCCAAGAGCACCATTTAAATAACTTTCTGTAACAGAAACTGCTTCGTTTACATCATTTGTAATTATAACGCCTTTTCCTGCTGCAAGTCCATCAGCTTTTAATACAATAGGATAACTATGTGTTTTTACATATTGAACAGCTTCGTCCTTTTCGTCTTTAGTAAATGTTCTAAATTTTGCAGTCGGAATATTATATTTTTGCATAAAAATCTTGGCAAATGATTTTGAAGTTTCCAATTGAGCTGCAAGACGAGACGGTCCAAATACATAAACACCGCTTGAACGCAGCACATCACTTAAACCATCAGCCAATGGCTGTTCTGGTCCAACTACAACAAACGGAATATCGTTCTGTTTACAAAAATCAATAACATTGGACGGCGTTTTTATATCTAATTTAACGCATTCCGCCAACTGCCGTATTCCTGGATTTCCTGGAGTACAATATATTTTATCAC
>JAFRQN010000012.1 GCA_017428585.1 Bacteroidota bacterium
ACTATCCCCGTAGCTGTATGTTTTATTAAAGTTTAATCAAGTTGTCACTGTCTTGCGATGGGAAGACGATTAAATTGAAACGAGTCAGAAGACCTGCCGAAAATTAATTTTAGCTTTCGGGTGTAAGAGTAATAAAGTTGAATTTCATATTATACATACAGTATATTAATATAATAATTTTTTATTATTGTATTATTCTTTATTCAATTCTTAAATCTTATACTTAAAAACTAAGTAAGACTTAATTTAATATTTTAACATTTTAGCTAATTAGTTATAGAGCTTTGTTTGTTTGTGTATATTTTGTTATAATATGACTAATTAGCTTTTTGAAAACAATTTATCAATTAATATATTTTTATAATTTTTTATATTTTATGAGGTAAAAAAAATGAAAGTACGTTTAATGTTTTGTACTTTGATATTTGCTATACTATTTTCTTATAGTTTTAGCAGTGTTATGGCATATGAACCTTTGCCTAAATTTAAGAATTTTACTGTAAAAGTTGGTACTCAACCAATGGCAATCTTCCCAACAGGTGGAGATGGTGATAATGAATTTAATGTCATTTGTCTTGGTATGGATCAAGATTATAATGGTGTTATTGATGAAGGTGATGAAGCAATGTCTTGGTGGAAGGTAAGTAATGTAAGCAATGCTCTTGATCCTAATTCAACAGAAGATTTTGTTGTAGAAAAAGTAAAAGATTTTGGTATTGTTGGCAGCAATAACTTCCCTTATCGTTGTTATACTTATAAAGACCACATATATGTTTGTTGTCCTGATTATGTTTTACAATTTGACAAACATACTACAGAATGTACTGATACAATTATGGTAGCTGGTGCTAAATCAATTACTCCTAATGGTGATGGTTCTGTTCTTTATGTAAGTGTACGTGAATTAGAAAATCCTGGTGATTATTTCCCTAAAGACAATTATATTGCTGTTTATGATGTAGCAAATCGTACTGTTAAAGAAAAATTGCAAACAGGCAGTATGGTACAAAAAACTATTTTCTATAGAAATGACAATACAATGTATAATATGTTAGCAGTTCTTTGCGAAGGTAGTTCTAATGATTCTCAATTACAATTCTTTAATTTAACACTTGGTACACTTGAAAAAACTATAGAAATCGGAAATTTGGGTAATGATATTCAGTTAATAGAAGTCAATCCTTATGCAGGTATATCTTTACAATTTATTGCTGTTGTAGTAAATGGCGATCATAAAGTATTATTTGTCGATCCTAATACAATGTCACTTGAATTAAATCCTGTTTTAGCAGCTATGGGTTTCAACTCAACTCTTGAACTTCCAACAACAGGTTATAATGGTCCAAGAGAGCTTTCATATAGTGATGAAGTTAAAACTGCTTTAATAACTGCTTATGATGGAAATATATATGCTTACGATGTACTTAAAAATAAAATAGATGTTATTCCTACAGCAGGTACTCCAGAATCTGTTTATATTCCAGAAAATAAGGTAAATGAAGAGTTAGAATTTGCTTATACTTTAATATACAAAACTCCAGGTACATACGAAGCTAATAATGAAGTTGTCTTTGTTACAATAGATCCTACTTCAGGCATTGCTGAAAATAATAACAATAATTACTTTATTTCACCAAATCCTGTAATCAACAATGCAAAAGCATATTTGCCTAATAATTTTGGTAATACTGTAAAAGCAGAAATATTTGATGTAACAGGAAATAAAGTACAAACTATTGAAAATTTAAATATGTCTGATAATGCAGAGGTTAATTTTAATCTTAACACTAATTTACCAAAAGGTGTATATTATATTAACTTCAATAGCAATAACAACAACGTTAAAATGAAATTTGTAAAAGATTAATTATTATAAATTTTAATAAAACGCTTTCAATTGTATATTGATAAAGGATAGATTATTTAATCTATCCTTTTTTTATTATTTTATGTTTTTAATTTTTTAATAAAATTAAAAAGTGTTATATTAATAATAATTGAAAATAGTAAGAAATTAAAAAATAAAAAGCAATTGGATTTGATATAGAATTATTTATAGAATTATAAGATTAGAAACAAGAAGGCAGGCAAATGTATTTGTTCTTAAAGGATATTGTAAATATCATTAGCGGTGGAACGCCTAAGACATCTGTTCCCAAATATTGGAATGGAAATATTCCATGGAT
>JAFRQN010000086.1 GCA_017428585.1 Bacteroidota bacterium
AAATATATTAAAAGAATTTAAGGAATTTGCCTTAAAAGGAAGTGTTATTGATTTAGCTATTGGCGTTATTATAGGTGGTGCTTTTGGGAAAATCATTACTTCGCTTGTTGAAGATATTATTATGCCTCCTATTGGTTTATTAATAGGTGGTATAAACTTCAAAGATTTAAAATGTGTATTAAAAGATGCATATACAGATGCTGCTGGAAATTTACAAGATGCAGTAACTATTAATTATGGTAATTTTATACAAGTAACATTAGATTTGCTGCTTGTGGCTGCTTCTATATTTTTGGTTATAAGATTGATAAACAAAGTTAAAGACAAAGTAATTAAAAAAGAAGAAGAACCAGCTGCAGATCCTGCACCTACTAAAGAAGAAGTACTATTAACAGAAATTCGTGATTTATTAAAACAAAAATAATATTATTCAATAAATATATTATTGTAACTAATCAATTAGAATAAAAAGAGGTATCTCTTTTTATTCTTTTTGTATATATATTTCTCTTTTATGATAAATAATATGGAAAGAAATAAAATATATAATGTACAAGAAAAAAATGATATAGTAGTAATGAATACTGCTTATTTTACAATAATAGGGTGGTTGGCAATACTTGTTTCTCTTGCATTTAATATATGTATATATTTATTGGTTCGTTCTGATTATACATTATTATCCTGGGGTGAGTATGTAGCTGCTTCTATTATGAAATATGAAAGTACAGCATTTAATATTATATTATTTTTTATTGTTTGTTTTTTTACAGCATTGATTGCAATGCTTATAAATGAGCTTGTAAACGGAATATTATATATATTTACTACAAAAAATACTTACAAGACTGTCCATGTTGGTATTATTCGTGCACCATTCTTATTTTTTGTAAATTGCGAAGAGAAAATGACTGTAAGTGAATATAAGATTATTAGTCTATTATCTATTGTTTTAGTAGGCGGTGTTTCAGCTTTATTAGCTCCTATTTTCGATACTCTATTATTATCTTTGTTTTCTATATGTGCTATTAGCTTAAATGGTGTAAGATATTATAATGTATGGTGTTTGCGAAAAGAGAATAAAAATGATGAAATTATATTATTGCCAACAGGTAATGGATATAAAATTTATAGAAATCATTCAAATAATTAATATTCAAATTGTGTACTAATAATATATTTTCTCATTCAATAAATAATTATATGTTTAACTATATTTAAGAATAAATTATGTTTACTGGTTTAGTTGAAGAAATAGGAAAAATAATAAATGTAAAATCTTGTGTAACAGGAAAAATTTTTACTATTGCAGCTGATAAAATATTTGAAGATTTAAAAATAGGAGATTCTGTATCAGTAAATGGTGTGTGTCAAACAGTAACTAATATAAATAATAAACAGTTTATTTGTGAGAACGTTCATGAAACATTGAAAAAAACAACAATGAAATATTTTACAAAAGGACAAAATGTTAATTTAGAAAGAGCTGTTACTGTAAATACACGATTGGGTGGACATATTGTACAAGGACATATAGATACTAATGGTAATATTATTCAAATAAATAATTCAAACGGCAAGGCAGAATTTTATATTTCATTTCCTTGTGAGTCTATTGATTTGGTTGGGGCAGTTTCTTTTTTTATTGCATATTCTGATGGATTAATTTGTTTGTTGTTTTCAAGTTGTGCAGAATTGTTATCAAGTTGAGATTGATTTTGCTCATTTTGTGCTT
>JAFRQN010000087.1 GCA_017428585.1 Bacteroidota bacterium
ATTATATTTGAACAAAACTATAAATTTTAAATTATTTTTTCGATTTTTATATCAAATAAATTGTTATATTAAATAAAATATTATTTAACAATAATCGAGCCACATTTTATCAGCTAGAAAAAAAACAAGAAAAATTATTTATTTTCTTATTAAAAACAAGATGTATCATTTTGACTCGAATATTATACCATATTATTACAAAATTACAAATTAACTTAAAAATTTCAAATTTTATTTATCATTAATCATATTATTATGGATAATTCATTTTTTAACGAAATTGATGCTGCTATTACGATATGCGATCTTAATTTCAAGATTGTATATATGAATAACAAATCAAAAAATACATTTCAAAATAAAAAAATAGGTGATGACATTTTAGCTTGTCACAATCCACATTCTATAGAAATAATGAATAATATTATATCAACAAAGAAAGCAAATGTATATTCTATAGATAAAAACGGAATAAAAAAAATAATTTATCAAACTCCATGGTTAGAAAATAATGAAGTAAAAGGTCTAATAGAGTTTTCATTTGTTGTTCCAGTAGATATGCCAAATTATAAAAGAAATTAATATTTTTTAACAACTAAATATTTTAATAAAAAAATGGAAAACAATGCATCTTTTAATTTTATAGATTTACAAGCAGCATTAACTAATGCAGAATTTGTAAATTTCAAATCAGAATGGACTTCTTGCGGTATATCTACAGATAGTCGTACAATTTCACAAAATAATATTTTTGTAGCATTAAAAGGTGATAATTTCGATGGTCATGATTGTATACAAGATGCTTTTAATGCTGGAGCAATAGCAGCTATTGTATCAAACGAATGGTTTACATCGAACAACAACAATAGTATTATCTTTAACAATCCTTTTATTGTTGTAAATAACACATTGGACGCTTTAAGTGAACTTGCATCCTTTCATAGAATGAAGTTTAATATTCCTGTTATAGCTGTTGCTGGATCCAATGGAAAAACTTCAACAAAAGAATTAATCTCTCATATTCTTTCTCAAAAATATAATGTCCTTAGAACATACAAAAATTTCAACAATCAAATAGGCGTTCCTATGATGATGCTTTGTTTTGATAACAAAACAGAAATAGCTGTTATAGAAATAGGAACAAGTTTGCCTGGTGAAATAGCAAAATTATCAGATTTGCTAAAGCCAGGCTATGGAATTATAACAAATATAGGCAAAGAACATTTAGAACAATTAATTGATTTAGATCAAGTAGAAATAGAAGAAACTTTTTTATTTGGTAATCTATTAAAAACTGGCGGAGTATGTTTTGTTAATAATGACGACGATAGATTAAGGAAATACACTAAAATATTAACAAAATATGTTACTTACGGAACTGATGGCAAGAACGAATGTAATTATACAGCTAATATTATTATAAATGATAACTTAACACCTACGATCAAATTCAAAATTGATAACATTGAATATACTGCAAATATGCAAGAACTTGGTTATGCAATTGGAATAAACAGTATTGCAGCTATAGCTGTATGTGCAACATTGGGACTTTCAGGTCAAGAAATAGTTAAGGGACTTGAAACCTATTCTGCAAGTGGATTAAAGAATGGATATGCACGTATGGATTTACAACAAATTAACCAAGTTAAAGTATTAAATGATTGTTACAATGCTAATCCAAGTTCTATGATGTTATCTATAAAAACATTAAGAAGTTATAAAAATGCTAAAAAACATATTGCTATTTTAGGTGATATGTTTGAATTAGGAGAAGTATCTCATACAGAACATGTAAATATATTAGAACATGCTTGCCAAATACTTAATGAAGTATTAGTTATTGGAAATAATATGCAGAAAGCAAGTGAAGAAATTAATAGTGATAAAGTTAAGCATTTTAGCAATTTTGAAAGTCTAGCTAAATATATAAAGACAAAAACTGATTTATCAGATATAATATTTTTATTAAAAGGATCTCGCGGTATGAAGATGGAAACAGTTCTATCATATTTATAATATTAATAATTATGCAACATATAAAAAACCTTGTTGAACAAGATCTATATATTTTTTTTGAGTCTATAGGTGAAAAAAAATTTAGAACACAGCAATTGTTCAATGCATTATATCAGCAGCGAATAAATAATTTTGATACAATATCAACTTTCTCTGTACAGTTGAAAGAACAATTAAAAAATAATTTTCTTATTGATTCAATTGAAGTAGAAACTATAAGAGAATCATCTGATGGATCGAAAAAAATATTGTACAAGATTATTAATGAAAATATTAACAAAAAAGAATATATAGAAACAGTATTTCTTCCTAATAATGTAAATAATAAAAATAAAAAAAATACTATTTGTATTTCTACAATGATAGGCTGCCCTGTTAATTGTAAGTTTTGTGCTACAGCCAAACTTGGATACAAAAGAAATTTGACAACATCTGAAATTATTGACCAAATATTAATAACAGAAAGAATATTAAATCAAAAAATTAATAATGTTGTTATAATGG
>JAFRQN010000088.1 GCA_017428585.1 Bacteroidota bacterium
TATAATATAACGAAGTGTTTTCATGAATATTATTAAATTGAGAACGAAAAGACCAATCCCCTCTAAAATAAATATCAGGCCATTTAAATCTTCGACCTATATTTACGGCAGCACCCGTTTTATTATATTTCCAATTAGTATAGTTATACATATTGTGAAATATATTAAAACCTACTGTTGTTGGTTTATCAAATAACCATGGTTCCATAAATCCTAATACAAAACTTCTATACCTATCACCTTGTCCAACTTCCGCGCTTAAATTTAATGTTTGACCTGCCCCTGCTTTAAAAGGTTGTTGTAAACAGAAATTATTTAATATTACACCCAAAGATAGAGTAAGTCCATAAGATCCAGCAAAACCAACCTGCATATTAACTTGATCATTAGATCTTTCCTCAACGTTATATACTAAATCTACAGTATTTTTATCCGTTGTAGATGGCAATACATCTGGTCTTAATGTTTCTGGATTGAAATAATTTAATACACCTAATGCACGAATACTATTAATTACAGCTGATCTATCAAAATAATCACCTGGACGAGTAAATAATTCACGTCTGATTACTTTATCTTTTGTTCGTGTATTACCTACTATATCAATTTTACCTATTTTAAATCTATCATTTTCAAAAACCGTTACCTCTACATCTACAGAATCTTTTCCAACTCGCTTAAATTCTGGCTCCATTCTAGCCTGTAAATATCCATTATCCATATATAATGCAAGAGCATCAGTTTGATCTTGATTCCCCGAAAGATTATAATTAAATTTTTCTTGATTCATCACATCACCTTTTTTCATACCAATACGATTTAAAAATTGTTCATCTTTGTAAATTGTATTACCTCTAAATGTGATGTTCCTCAAATAATACTTCTGACCTTCTTCTATATTAACTCTAACAATTACTTCACCTTTATCTTCATCAAAAATTAAAGTATCACTTATAATACTAAAATCCATAAATCCATTTCTTTTATAAAAATTTCGTAAAGTATCTTTATCTTCCTCATACTTATCAGAATTAAATTTTGCAGAACGCCAAAATTCATACCATCTTTTGGTATGAGTGTCATCAAAAACATTTTCTAATTGTCTATTAGTATAACTGATATTACCATCAAATTCTACTGCTTTTGTATAAAACTTAACCCCTTCATTTATATCTATATTAAGCATTACATTTGCAGAATCTATTTCCTTTAACTCAGATGTTATTTTAGTAAACTGTAATCCTTCTTCAAAATATGCTTTTTTTATACGTTTTTTTATTAAATCTAAATCATAAGGTCTTATAATGTCACCTTTTGATTTTGAAATAGCAGCAAGAATTTCACTTTCCTTTAATTTACTATATCCAGAAATATTTATTTTATATAAACGTGGAAATTCTTCAACAAATATTTTTAAAAACACTCCATCAACAGTAACACGCTCTGCAATAATTCGAACGTCCTTAAATTGATTACGTTTCCATAAATTTGATATCGCTGACTGTATTTTATCATCAGCTGGATATGTTATTTTATCACCTTGATAAATTGAAACAAGTCCTAAAATAGTTTCTGCCTCAACAATAGAATTACCTTCCACAGACAATCCTAAAACAGTATATTCTGTAGGCGTAATAGACTGTTGAGCCAATAAATTATTGTTTACATAACTATATATTACTATTAAAAAAGGAAATAATAGTATTAAAATCGATTGCTTTTTCAAAATATATATAAATAATTAAGA
>JAFRQN010000013.1 GCA_017428585.1 Bacteroidota bacterium
GAAAAATCTATTACAAAATTAGGATTAGAGAATAGTAGTACAAATTTATTGTAAAGTAGTATAATATGAGATTAAAAGAATTCGCAGATATAAATATGGGACAATCACCTAATGGTGATACTTATAATACAGTTGGGAATGGTATGCCTTTCTTGCAAGGGAAGAAAACATTTGGAACTTTATATCCTATAATTGATACATGGACAACTAATCCTAAAAAAACGGCAGTTATAGATGATATATTAATGAGTGTAAGGGCTCCTGTTGGAGATATGAATTTTGCTAATAAAGAAATTTGTATTGGAAGAGGTTTATGTTCTATTAAAGCTAAAAATGGTAGAAATAAATATTTATACTATATGTTATTAAATTCAATAAATGACATAAAACAAAAATCTACTGGAACTGTTTTTGATTCTATTAATAGAAATGATTTAGGAAATCTTGATTTTAATTTTCATTCTGATGATGAACAAATTAAAATTGAAACAATACTATGGAATATTGACAGCAAAATCGAATTAAACAATAAGATAAATAAGAATTTGTTTGAATGGTTAAAAGAATATTTTAAAGATAAATTTTATAATAATAAAGAAAAAAATTCTTATTTGATAGATTATATTTCTGAAACAATTGGTGGTGATTGGGGAAAAGAAAATCAAGATGGAAATAATAACACAAGAGTTTATTGTGTAAGAGGAGCTGATATTCCAAGTATGGAATATGGCAATAAGGGGAATGCTCCAGTTCGATATATATTAGAGAAAAACTATAATAAAAAGAAATTAAAACCTAATAATATTATTATAGAGATATCTGGTGGAAGTCCAATTCAATCAACAGGTAGAATAGCATATATAACAGAACATATTTTAAATATTTATGATTCACCTTTGTTATGTACTAATTTTTGTAGAGCAATTGAAACAAAGAACAATATATTAGCTCCATTTGTTTATATGAATTTGAAATTAATGTATGAAGATGATTTATTTTTTAATTGGGAAAATGGAACTACAGGGATAAAAAATTTAGCATTAAATGATATGTTGTCTAATTTAGAAGTAGGCGTTCCTAATGAAAAGGAATTAAATGAATATTATCTTTTGTTTCATATTATAATGAATAAAATATCTAATAATTCGAATGAAAATATGAAATTATCACAGTTACGAGACACATTATTGCCAAGATTAATGAATGGAGAGATAGATTTAAGCAATGTTGAGATTTAATTTTAGATGTATTTATGAAATAATAAAAGTGTTCTATTATAGACAGAACACTTTTATTTTATATTTATAAGAAGATTAACTAAAATAATCTTCTTCAAATAAGTTGTTTTCTATTTTTTTACGTCCAAAATATTTATAACACTGATCAGTAACAATTCTACCTGTTGGAGTTCTCATTAAGAAACCCTGTTGTATTAAAAATGGTTCATATACTTCTTCTATTGTATCAGCTTCTTCACCGACTGCAGTTGCTATAGTTTTAATTCCAGTAGGTTTACCTTTAAATTTATCTATAATCGCAAGCAGAATTTTTTTATCCATTTCATCTAAACCGTAGGCATCTACTTCTAATGCAGTTAATGCTTGAGTTGCAATATCTTTTGTTATTGTACCATTTCCTTTTACTTGGGCAAAATCACGTGTTCTGTGTAAAATACGATTAGCAATTCTTGGTGTGCCACGTGAACGAGATGCTATTTCGTATGCAGCATCTTCTTCAATAGGAACATTTAAAATATTTGCTGAGCGAAGTACTACAAGCATTAATTCGTCTGCTGTATAATAATCTAAACGTTCATTTATTCCAAATCTTGATCTTAATGGGGGAGTTAATAATCCAGCTCGTGTTGTAGCACCAACAAGAGTAAAATGATTTAATTTTAGTTGTAAAGTACGAGCAGAAGGTCCACTGTCAAGTGTGATATCAAGATAAAAATCTTCCATTGCAGAATATAAATACTCTTCTACATTAACTGCTAAACGATGTATCTCATCTATAAATAGAATGTCGCCTTCTTGTAAATTTGTAAGCAAGCCTGCAAGATCAGCTGGCTTTTCTAAAGCAGGACCTGAAGTTTTGCTAATATTTGAGTGCATTTCTTTTGCTATTATAAGACTTAAAGTTGTCTTGCCAAGTCCTGGAGGTCCTGTTAAAAGTACGTGATCTAATGCTTCATTTCTTTTGTATGCAGCAGCAGTCCAGATTTTTAAATTATTTATAATTTTTTTCTGACCAACAAATTCATCAAAAGATGCAGGACGCAAATCAACATCTATTTCATCTTTTTTATTAGCTGAACGTGTTATATCATTTTGCATATTATTATATTATATAATACTGTAAATATTATTATTTATTATTTTACCTTCTACGTTTTTTAAACCAAGTGTCGCCAAGACTTATATCAACAATCAATCTTCCAAAGTTTTCTTTTAATAAATCAAAATCTGTAGTGCCGTGTTGTCCAAATACAAGTGCTATATCTATGTTAGCTGTTCTTGATAGTGGCCATTGCAAACCAGCAGAGATGCCAATTTCATTTATATCATGATCATTTATAGAATAATATAAATCTTCGTAATATGCACCAAGTTTATATACAAATTTTTCTTTTAAAGGAGCATAGTAGTTTGGATTGCCTAATTTGCTAATGCCAAAAGATATTTTTTTAAGATCCTTAAATTTTACATTAGATGTTTTATTTATATTCATAGTTGAATATTTGCCTAATAAATAATCACAGGCGAGCATAATCTTGTTACTTATATTATAAGATAATCCTGCACCCAAATATTGAGGCATCGAAGTTTCAATAGAACGTATTACTTTGCTGTTGTCGATTAATGGCTGATTTACATCACCCAATGAAACTGGATAAACATATTCTGATTTAGAATCAATAGTTGTATTACCTATATATTCATAAGAAAAACCAATACCTAATGGTTCAAAAGGATTTATATACATTCCCAATTTAAATCCAATTGTGCTTATATCATCAAGCTGCTTTATTGTGTAATTTGTTGTATAATCACTTGTAAACACTGTATAAGTATTATGTTGTAATTCACCAAAAATTACATCAAAAGAAGCACCTAAATACAGCCAATCAAATGTTTTAGTTCCTAATCCTAATGTTAGGCTTGACAAACCTCCGCTGCCTTTATAACTATTTTTTCCTCGGATTGTATCACTGCCATTAAAAACACTGATAGGTGTTGCCATATAATAATTAACTGTAGATAAAGGTTGAAGCAAAAGAACTGCACTTATTTTTTTTGTAGTATCAAAATTAAATAATGATGAAAATCCATTTAATCCACCATTATTTTGCCATAATTCTTGGTCATTATTTCCAGAGACAATATTTTGATTAAATCTATATCCTGCTTGTATTCTTGTTGTTGAAACTAAAGACCATAATGCAGGATTCATAAC
>JAFRQN010000089.1 GCA_017428585.1 Bacteroidota bacterium
GTTAAATAATACAAAAACTTCCCTGCTGTCAATAATGATTATGGATATATGGAGTGCTTGCGGCTACTATATGGTTATATTTTTGGCGGCAATACAGTCAATACCTGAACATTTATATGATGCAGCTAAATTAGTAGGTGCCAAACCATTCTATGTATTAAGACGTATAACAATTCCATTAATAAAACCGACAATAGCATTTGTTTTAATTGTAAATATTATTAAATCATTTCAAGTTTTCATGGAAATATATATAATGACCAAAGGCGGACCATTAAATTCAACAACAACATTGGTTTATATGATATTTACAAATGCTTTTGAAAAAACAGATACACTTGGATATGCATCAGCCATAGCATACGTTTTATTTATATTGTTATTAATAATATCATTTTTCCAGTTAAAATTTATGAAGAATACGAATTAAAATTTAATTCGTATCGTTTGTATTATTTTGACACTATATAAAAAATTTGTATAATATTTCGTATATTTGTAGATATATTTTTAAATATAAGAACTCAGATTATAAGATTTATGTTTACACAACTCCCTGAAAAATTGAATTATCCAGATATAGAAAAGAATGTTTTAAAATTCTGGAAAGAAAACAAAGTTTTTGACAAGACATTAGAAGCACGCAAAGATGCTGATAATTTTAGTTTTTATGAAGGTCCTCCTACTGTAAACGGACGTCCTGGTATTCATCACATGTTGGCAAGAACTATAAAAGATTCTGTTTGTCGTTATAAAACTATGCAAGGTTATTATGTAAGACGCCAAGCTGGCTGGGATACTCATGGACTGCCTGTTGAAATAGCAATGGAGAAGGAATTAGGATTTAAGGATAAAAGTGAAATAGAAGTATATGGAATAGATAAATTCAATCAAAAATGCCGTGATTTCGTTTTTGAAAATATCAAAATGGAAAATGGTTGGGGATATCTTACTGAACGCATGGGATATTGGGTTGATTTAAATTCAGCTTATATTACATGTAAATTAAATTATGTAGAATCTGTATGGTGGGCATTAAAACAATATTTTGACAAAGGGTTGATTTACAAGGGATTTAAGGTAATACCTCAATCCCCTACTATTGCTACTCCATTAAGTTCTCATGAATTATCTTTAGGATATAAAGAAGTAAAAGATCCTAATTGTTATTTAAAATTAAAAATTGTAAACTCAAAACGCAAAGAATTAATCGGAGCAAGTTTATTAGTATGGACTACTACGCCATGGACTTTATTTGCTAACGTAGCATTAGCAGTTGGTGTAGATTACGATTATGTTCTTGTAAAAAATACAGTAAAAACAAAAACTTCAACAACAGAACATTTATTAGTATTGGCAGAAACAAGATTATCTGCTCTTGATGGCGAATATGAAATATTGTCAAAATTCAAGGGTGAAGAATTATTAGGAACTGAGTATAATCAAATACTGCCATACTGCAAAATAGACAAAGAGAAATATCCTCAAGCATTAACAGTATTAGCAGGTGATTTTGTTACAACAAGCGACGGCAGCGGCATCGTTCACTTGGCACCAGCATTTGGTGAAGATGACTATCGTATGTCTCTAAACAATAAAATCCCATTCTTGCAGCCAGTTACTCCAGATGGACATCTAACAGATGAAGTTGGAGAATTTGCAGGAAGAGCTATAAAGAACTTTACATACAGCGATCGTACAGAAGAAGGCGTTGATAAAGATGTTATAATATGGTTAAAATATCACGATAAAATCTATCGTTCTACTAATGATTATCTACATAATTATCCTCACTGCTGGCGTACAGGCAATCCTATTATGTATTATGCAAGAGAATCATGGTTTATAAAATCTACTGCATATAAAGATCAAATGGTTGAATTAAACAAGCAAATTAATTGGCAACCAAAAGAAATAGGAGAAGGACGATTTGGAAATTGGTTGGAAGAAGTAAAAGATTGGTCTTTATCACGTGATAGATATTGGGGAACTCCTCTTCCTATATGGATTAATGAAAATGATAAGGATGATTTATTTGCAATAGGTTCTATAGCAGAATTAGAAGATGGTCTTTATGAAATGCCTGACGGAAGTCTTGTACCTGTAAAAGAATGCGGCGTTGAAGTAGACTTGCATAGACCATTTGTAGATAAAGTAGTATTTATAAAGAATGGAAACAAATATAGAAGAACAAAAGAAGTTATAGATGTTTGGTTTGATTCAGGCTCTATGTTCTTTGCTCAATTCCATTATCCATTTGAAAACAAAGAATTATTTGAAAAACAATTCCCAGGTGATTTTATTGCTGAAGGTATTGACCAAACACGCGGTTGGTTCTATACATTACATAATATCTCAACAGCATTATTCAATAAGCCTGCTTACTTAAATA
>JAFRQN010000090.1 GCA_017428585.1 Bacteroidota bacterium
GAACCTGATACTTCCAAATCAGTTGTTGTGATTTTACCTGAATTATTAATATCACTTGTAGTTGTTGTTCCAACTACTTCTAATGTACCTTCTGATTTTAATGCACCAGTTGCTGTTACATTCAAACCTGTAACTGTACCATTAGTTGATTCGATATTGCCTGTTGATGTTGTGATATTGCCGGCTGCTGTTGTATAATCGCCTTGAACTGTTAAGTTGTTGCCGATTGATGCATCATTATCAACTGTTAAATCATAAAGATGCAATGTATTGATATTTGCTGTACCATTTACTGTCAAATCTTCTGTTGTGATTTCACCTGTATTTGTGATATCGCCTGTATTATCAATACCATTTGTTGTTGTTGTTCCTGCTACTGATAAGTTAGTGCCTACATTAACATCTTTTGCTACTGTAAGATCACGATCAACATTTACATTTTGATCAAATTGTGCATCTTGTTGTACATGAAGAGTGTTTTCTGCTGTCAACTCTCCTGTTACTGTAACTGCTTTATCAAATTGTGCATCTTCTTTTGCTTTCAATGCACCGTCGATTGTTACAGCGTCTTTGAAGTTTGCAGCACTGTTTGCGATTAATTCGCCGTTTAATGTTGTTGTACCTGCTACTTCTAATGTACTGCCAAGTGTTGTTGCACCGTTTAATGTACTTGCGCCTGTTACATCTAATGTACCATTTGATGCAAGTGATGTATTTGCTAAGATATTGTCAGCTTCGATATCACCGAATGTACCTGTACCTGTTACTGTTAAATCAGCTGTCTTTATTGAATTTGATATTTCAAGATCTTCTATTTTAAGATTTGCTAATTTTGTTTCGCCTGATACTGTCAAATTGCCATTAACTTTTACTTCATCAGTGCCATCGCCTAATGTTGTGTTGCCTTTAACTGTTAATGCGCCTTCATTTGTGATATCGCCTGTATTTTCTATATTACCTGTATTTTTAAGTCCGTTTGTGTTTGTTTGACCAGCTACATCTAATGTGCCTGCTAAAGTAGTAGCACCATTTGTTACTTCTAAACCATTATTGAATGTTGCAGCACCATCTACATTTAATGCACCGCCGATTTCTGCAGCGCCTGTTGTTGCTAATGTGTTAGTTTCAATATCACCGCTGTTAACGATATTAGTTGTATTAGTAGTACCAGTAACAGTTAAATCACTGCTGATGTTTGTGTTGCCATAAACATATAAGTCAGCGTTTGCACCAGTTGTACCAATAGTTGTTTCACCGTTTAATTTTGAAGTACCTTTTACTACTAAATCAGTACCGATTTCTGCTTCAGCAGTTGTTTTTAATGTATTAGTATTAACAGCACCGTCGTTGTCGATATCGCCAGTGTTTGTAATACCATTAGTTGTAGTTGGGCCATCAACTGTTAAATCACCACCGATTGTTGTATGAGTACCTGCGCCTGTTACTGTGAAGTCACCTTTAGCTTCAACTGCACCAGTTGTTCCATCGATTGTGAATTGATGTGGCGCATGACCTACTGTTAAGTTGTTACCGATTGTTGCATCGTTACCAACTGTTAAATCAGTATCAGTGTTGATATAATCAGTGCTATTTATATAACCTGTATTTTCGATATTGTTTGTTGATGTTAATCCTTGAATATTAACATCTGATGCGAAGTTTGCTACATCTGCAAAGTTTGCTTCGCCAGCAACATCTAAAGTATTAAGATCTGTTTGACCTGTTACTTCGAGTTCAGCGATTGTTGCATGAGTATTTACTGTTAAATCATCAGTAATGATTTCACCATTGTTAGTTAAACCATTAGTTGTTGTTGCACCATTAACAGTTAAATCACCTTCTGTTGTAGTGTTGCCTGCATTCCATACATTGCCTGCATCATCTACTGTGAAGAATACTGTTGCTGGAGAATTGTTATTGCTAACTTCGATACCGCCTTTTAATGTTGATAAACCTTCAACTGAAAGATCACCATCAACATGAGTGTCTTTTGTTTCAGTTGTACCAGTTACATTTAAGTCAACGATATTAGCAGTTTCAATGTTGCTTTCTGTTGAATTTAATGTTTCAACATTACCAGTTGTAGCATTTAATTCTTCTGTATTTACTGTTGTTGAATTTACAGTTTCAATATTGCCTTCTGTTGAAGTCAATGTTTCGATTGTACCAGTTGTTGCTACAAGACCTTCAGTAGTTGTTGTACCTGTAACGTTGAGGTCGCCTGCTACTGTTGCTTGTGTATCATCTGCTGATATAATACTTGGTTTTAATCTTTCGTCATCTTCGTCCCATATTGGAAGACCTGCATCTTCTAATGTTGGACCAATAAGGTTTTTAATTGTTGAGTATTCCCATTTATATTCTGAAGTGTTGTCTGGATTCCACCATACTACGTTGCTTGTAGTTTCATCTGCTGGTTTAGCAAGTTTTGGAAGAGTAACAGCACCATTGAATAAATGGATTGTTTTTACTGCATTTTGTTTAATTTTTAATCCGTTTGGATAATAACCTTCGATATCACCATCAACTGGACCAGTTGGAACTGTTCTTATATCAGCTGGTAATAAATCTGGTGTAAAGTTTCTCTTGATTGCTTCTGAGAAAGCACCATCATCGAAACTTGGGTTAGGATATGTTCCTGAAAGAACGCCGCCTGCTGGGCCAACTGGATTAGCTTCGTCTGCTGTTAAAGCGTGATTAGCTTCTGCTGCTTCGAATGCGAAAGTAGCAGTATCTGCTGTTGAAGCTGTTGAAGATCCTAAAGCGTAAGGAACAGCATCAAACATAACTCTTGCTTGTTTAACACCACCAAAAGTTACTTGATACCATAATGCTTTTTTACCATTAATTACAGCTGAATTAATAGGGTTAGTTAGGTTATCACCTATTCTAACATTGAAATATCCATTGTCAGGAGTTATAGTCATAACTTCTGTATGGAGTGGAGTACCACCGTTTGGAACATCAAAAATTTCGAATGTTACATCAACAGTAGTAGTTATAGGGTTGTTTTTAGCATCAGTTAACTTTCCTTGAAAGTTAAAAGTTGTTGGGACTTGTGCAACTGCAGTAGATACTGCAAAAACACCTAATGCCACTAATTTTAGAAGATTTTTCTTCATTTGAATACCTTATTAAATTTATTTTACAAATTTATTTATTTCAATTTTAATTTTTTAGTTATTAATTATTCAATTAATTAGATTAATAACTTTAAGTTTTTATTAAGTTTCAAATAAACAATTACTATTTAGAAATCATCACAACATTCTTTAAAGAATAAGCTCTTGATGAGTTTCCACCTGCTGACAATGGATTAACTTGTAATTCATACAAGTAAGAACCAGAAGCAACTTCATCGCCGTTAGATTTACGCAAGTTCCATTCGATTGAATGATTACCTACTTCTCTGTATTCATCTAATATAGTTGCTATGGTATTACCCATTACATCATAAACTCTTAATGAAACATAAGCACCTTCTTCCAAAGCAAAATTGAATTTTGTGAAATTGCTTGCTGGATTAGGATAGTTTGCAATACCGCGGTTTGCGAAATCATTTGATGCAATGCTTGTAGTATTATCTGGTTCTGGAACCCAGAAACCTTTGTAAATTTTATAAGCATCGCCTGTTACGCTTGTGCCAGAGTTGCTGCCAATTATTAATTGACCTACTATACCTGAGGCTTTATAATCACCAGTGGTTACACCAACGAAACCACCGCTGCCGACAACCATTCTTTGTAGTCGGTATCCGTCTGCATTAGCTGCAAAACAAATCATAAGAGAAAGTGCTAATGTTAGCCAAACTTTTCTCATTTAATATCTCCATATATAGTTAAATAATATATTTTTAATTTCTTTTAATTATCTTAATATTCAAATATAAATTTATATATATTATTGTACTCTTCAACATATTTTAATTTTTTGAGATAAAATTAAAATATATTAAACAGCCAAAATATATAACAAATATTATAACTAACAATAATAGTTATTACTTAAGCAGTACACACAAAAAACAATATAGTTTTTCATAATTTCCTATGCAAAAAACATACCAAATTTATTAAAACTTATACTATACTCCTAAACAAAAAATAGCTTAAAAATCTTGTACTACTTATTATGCAAAATACTAAATTTTACACAACAAACAAACAAAAAAAACATAAATAACATTTATTTTACTAATATTTTATTAATAAGCACTTCTAAAACTAATATATTAACAAAAAGTGTGTATTTTTTTTTACAATTTAGACAAAAATAAAAATTTTTCCACATTCCAAAACAAATCAAAAAAAAATTTTTTTTATTCTATTCTTCTTAATTTTGAAATAAAAAATCCATCCGTTTTATTTAAAAATGGATAGCAGGTTAAATAAAAATCATTATCAGAAAGATTATCTATATTAATATTATATTTTTCAAAATTAGGTTTGAGCGGTTCTGGTACAAAATTTTTATTGTCTGCCAAAAATTTTTCTAAAATATTTTCATTTTCTGCTGGGAAAATAGAACAGGTAGAATATACCAAAGTTCCTCCCCTTTTTACATATTTAGAAAAATTAGACAAAATGTCATATTGCTTATTATTTATTTTCTTAACTAATTTACTGTTGATTCTATATTTTTTCAGCGGTTCCCGTCTAATGGTACCAGATCCCGTACAAGGTGCGTCTATCAAGACGCTGTCATATAAATTAGGAATAGGTTTTGTATTTTTCTTATTTATATTCATCAAAGAAAAATCATTTTTGACCATACAGATCTCTATGGAATTAATCCCTGCTCTTTCAGCCCGCTTATTAATTTCTTTCAGCCTCATAAACTCTACATCGCTTGCAATTATTTTTCCTCTATTTTTCTGCAAATTGGCAATGTGCAGAGATTTGCCACCCGCACCTGCACACGCATCCAAAATAAGATCATTTTCATTAGGATTTAAAGCAAATGCTGTGAGCTGGCTCGCCTCATCCTGTATTTCAAATTCTCCCGCTTTGTATGATTCCAATTCAGTCAGCTGAACACGTTTTGGAATAATAATGCAGTCAGGCGAAAGACCACCCAATACACATTCAATTCCTTCACTCTCAAGATGCTTTACAACAATTTCACGAGTTGTTCTAAATGAATTTACACGAATACAGATAGGAGCAGGCTTGTTAAATTCTTTTACAAAGTCCCTAAAATTATCATTTACAACGGCTGGCAGGTCTGAGTTAGCGTTTGAAAGCTGTTTCAGAAATTCCTCAGGCATTGAATACCGCTTCATTAAATATTCCTTAGAATTATTATCATCATGGAATA
>JAFRQN010000091.1 GCA_017428585.1 Bacteroidota bacterium
AAAAAGAAAATAAAAAAATATATAAAGAAATTATTATGATTATTATTTTACAAATTATATTTTTAATGTTTTTTTATTATGTTAATGAGTTTTTTCGTATTTTTGCAATTATGAATCGAATTGATTTAGACAATAAAATTGATAAAATAATTAATTTGATTGAGAAAAAAGTACCTCAATCCTTATTTTTCCATTCTTTAAGTGTTATTATCGGAATTCTAACTGCATTAGTTGCTGTTATTTTAAAAACTATAGTTCATTATTTAGGTATATTTGTCCGTGAAATTGCTAAATTAGATTCAACTCATATATTATATTTTTTATTGCCTTTAATGGGTATAATAATTACTGTTTTCTATGTTAAAAAGTATGTAAATGATTCCTTAGCACATGGAATTAGTAAAATATTATATTCTATATCTAAAAATGAAAGTAAATTAAAAAAACATAATAAATATTCATCAGTAATAGCAAGTACGTTTACTGTTGCTTTTGGTGGTTCGGTTGGTTTAGAGGCACCTGCTGCTTTAACTGGTGCAGCTATTGGTTCAAACTTAGCTGAGCGTTTCCATTTGGATTATCGAATGCGTACTTTGTTATTAGGATGTGGTTCTGCTGCAGCTGTTGCATGTATATTTAATGCCCCTATTGCAGGTACTATCTTTGCATTGGAAGTTTTAATGCTTGATTTGACTATAAATGCTCTTATTCCGTTGTTGTTATCAGCAGTTACAGGCAGTATAGTATCAGAGCTTTTATTAGGTCAAAGTGTTGTATTTAATTTTGCAGTATTTGAACCTTTTGATTTAAATAATACATTACTATATGTGTTTCTTGGTATTATCTGCGGATTGGTTGGACTTTATTTTACTAGAACTTTAGAATTTATTGAAGATTTCTTTTCAACTAAATTAGCTTCTACTTCTAAAAGAATTATTTTGGGTGGTTTATTATTATGTATTTTAATTTTTTTGTTCCCGCCTTTATATGGTGAAGGATATGAAACGTTGATGTATTTATTTAGTCCTAATCCTGAGAATGTGTTGAATCTTAGTGTTTTATATTCATATTCTGGTAATATATTATCTTTTATTATATTTTTATTACTAATTGTTTTTCTTAAAGCCTATGCTGTTGGAATAACAACAGGAAGTGGTGGTGTTGGCGGCGTATTTGCTCCTTCTTTATTTTTAGGCGGAATAACAGGTTTCATCTTTGCATTAATTATAAATATGTTTAGTATAACAAATGTGTCACAACGTAATTTTGCACTTGTAGGTATGGCAGGTACAATGTCTGCTATTATGCAGGCACCATTAACAGCTGTTTTTTTAATTGCTGAAATTACAGGTGGATATGCTTTGTTTATACCAATTATTATTACTGCGACTTTTGCTTATATAACTATTCATAGATTTGAGAAAAATTCTGTTTATACCAAGAAACTTGCTTTATCTGATAATTTACTTACTCATAATAAGGATCAAGCAATACTGACACTATTAAAAATGGATAATCTTATAGAAACAGATTTTCATACAGTAAATTACGAAGCTCGTTTTGGAGATTTGATTTCGGAAGTTGTTGATTCAACACGCAATATATTTCCTGTAGTTGATGATAATAGAGAATTTAAAGGGTTAATTTTTCTAAATGATATTCGTAAAATTATGTTTAATTATAATTTATATGATGAAATTGAAATAAAGAATTTAACTAAGAAGGCATCTGCTGTAATTTATAAAGATGCTCCTATGAAAGATGTTATGAAAACTTTTGAATCTACGAATGAATGGAATCTACCAGTGATAGATGAAGCAGGAAAATATATAGGATTTTTGTCTAAATCGAAGGTTTTAACTTCATATAGAGAATTGTTGCGGGAAGTATCTCATGAAATTTAATACTTTTTTTTATTTATCTGTGAAAATAAAATTATTTATATTTTTTATATTGATTCTGCTGAACTTTGGATGTTCTAAAGCAGCAACTACGAATGATCATACAATACAATTAGGAATTGATATTTTAGTTTCTTCTAATTTTGAATCTATTTATAATAAGAATGTTGGTCTGTTTACAAATTTTTCAGGTAGAAATTCTGATGGTATTTTAACAGCAGAAATTATGGCCAAGCAATCTTTGTTTAAGTTAAAGTATTTTTTTACTCCAGAGCACGGATTTTATGGCGAAAATCATGCTGGTGAAAAGGTTGAGAATTATAAAGTTTTTGATATTCCTGTAATTTCCTTATATGGTAGTTCAAGACGTCCAGATATTAATTTATTAAAAGAATTGGATGTTGTAGTTGTAGATATACAAGATATTGGTATTAGATCATATACTTTTCTTAGTTCGGTTAATTATTTAATATCTGAATGTGCTGAAGCAAATGTACAAGTAATTATTTTAGATAGACCAAATCCTATTGGTGGAAATATAGTTGATGGATTAGTTACAGAAAAAGGAAATGAAAATTTTTTGAGTTTAATTCCTGTTCCTTACATTCATGGTATGACATTGGGTGAATTAGCTGTTATGATGAATGAAGAGGGGTGGTTGAAAAATAGACATAATAAAGTTGTTAAATGTAAAAATCTATCAGTAATTAAGATGAATGGTTGGAAAAGAAATATGTGTTGGGAAGATTGTAATTTATTTTGGTTTCCAACTTCTCCGCAGATTCCTACACCAGATGCTATACGTGGTGCTGCTATGTTAGGAATTTTTGGAGAATTGAGCTTGTTTAGTATAGGAATAGGAACTTCTTTACCTTTTCAATATCTTGGTACGCCTAATTTAAAAATAGAAGATATTTATAATGAATTAGATGAAGAAGTATTAAATGGAATACTGATACAGTATTCACATTTCAAGCCTTTTTATGGTAAATTTCCAAATATGAATTGTAAAGGTTTTATTTTTAAATTTCCAAAAACAGAATTTATAGATAATTTTAAGCCTTTTACATCTGGAATAAAAATTATGTTGGCTGTAAGAAAAGTACATCCTGAAATTTTTAAATCAAATATGGTAGAAAATAGCAAAAAGATTATGTTTGAAAAAGTAACTGGTTCAAATATTTTATTTGAGCAGTTTTTTAGTGATTGCACGGATGAAAAAATTTTAAAAACAGCAAATAAAGGGGTTTTAGAATTCTTAAAAATTAGGAAGAAGTATTTAATTTATTAATTATTAAATTGGAAATATGTATTTATCGAAATTAGATTTAGTTGGATTTAAATCTTTTGCTCAAAAAACGAATTTAAAGTTTACTAAGGGTATATCTGCTATTGTAGGACCTAATGGCTGTGGTAAATCTAATATTGTTGATGCAATACGCTGGGTTCTTGGTGAGCAAAAAACATCTATACTTAGATCGGATATAATGGAAAATGTTATTTTCAATGGTACAAAAAATAGAAAACCTATCAATATGGCAGAAGTTTCGTTAACCATTGAAAATAATAAGAATATATTACCTGTAGAGTACAGTGAAGTAGTTATTACAAGAAGACTTTTTAGAAGCGGAGAAAGTGAGTATCTTTTAAACAATACTAAATGTAGATTGAGAGATATTGCTAATTTATTTATGGATACGGGTTTAGCACCAGATTCATATTCTGTTATTGAGTTAAAAATGGTAGAAGCTATTCTTAGTGGACATGGGGAAGACAGACGTGGACTTTTTGAAGAAGCTGCAGGTATAAAAAGATATAAAATACAGAGATATGATGCTGAAAAAAAATTAAATAACATTATAAACGATTTATCCAGAATAAATGATATAGTTGATGAAGTACGTAAAAATGTTGCTTCTTTGCAAAGACATGCTCAAAAAACTCGGAGATATAATGTATTAAATGAAGAGTATCGTAATAATGAAAGCATATTATGTGCATTTCAATATAATAAGTATAATAAACTTATTAATGATTTAAATTTAGAAATAGAAACGCAGCAAAAATCAAAGGTTTCAATAGCAAATGATTTAAATGATAGGAAAAACTTTTTATTGAACTTAAAAAATGAATTTAAGCAGAGTGATATAGAATTAAATAAAAAGAATGAATTAAAAGTAAATGTAATAACGGATATAGAAGATAAGAAACAGCAATTAGCTGTATCTAATGAAAAAATTATAAGGATTGATGAAGATGATTTAAAATTAGAAAATGAAATACAACAAACTAAAAACAAATTAGAGAATACAAAAAAAGATATTACCAGAACTAATGA